>NZ_JBFAZW010000003.1:0-191468 GCF_040682015.1 Dactylosporangium sp. NPDC051485 | reverse complement strand
CGGCACGCTCGCGATCGTCTCGACGTTGTTGACGACCGTGGGCGAGGCGTAGAGGCCGACGCGCCCGGGGCGGTCTCGGTGGTCGTGTCGCAGGCGGGCGTGCTCGACCTGAGCGAGGGGCAGCGGCGCGGGATCGGCACCGGGGCGGTCGCCGGGGCGCTGCGCGGCGACGAGGCCGCGCTGGCGGCGGCCGACCCGCTGCTGCGGCTGCCGCTGGGCGTGCCGGTGGTCGTGGTGCAGGGGATGGCCGACGGCCTGGACCTCGTCGACATGTCCCGCCGCTACGCCCGGGCCGCGCTGGCCGCCGGTGACCGGGTGGTCCGGCTCGAACTGGCCGCCGACCATTTCGACGTGATCGACCCGCGCACGCCGGCCTGGGCGGCCACCATGGACGCGGTCGGCGAAATTTTGACGTGAGAGTGAACAGCAACCGCTAGAACAGGCGCGGGGTCACCACCGACACCACGGTGGTGACCCCGTCGGTGTCGTTGTAGAGCCGGTGCGGGGTGCTGGAGCGCAGGTGCAGGCTGTCGCCCGGGAAGAGCCGGTGCTCGATGCCGTCGACCTCGTAGAGCAGTTCCCCCGACACCACGTAGGCGAACTCCTCGCCGGCGTGTCCGTAGGCCTCCTCGCGGCGCCCGCCGGGGGCGATGTGCACGACCATGGGCTCCAGCACCAGGTGCGGGCCGCGGTCGGAGAGCATGCGGTAGGTGACCTGGCCGGAGACGTACTCCGTCGCGCCGTTCTGGGCGCGGGTCAACGTGAAATGGTCCGGCAGGTCGTCGGTCGGCGCCGGCGGCGGTGCCGCCTCGTCGTCGGTGTGGAAGAACTCGGCGACCGGGCGGTCCAGCGCCGCGGCGACGCCGTTGAGGGCGGTCAGACCGATCGCCGAGATGCCCCGCTCGACCTGGGAGAGGAACCCGATGGACAGGCCGGAGCGGGTGGCGAGACCGCGCAGCGTGAGCCCGCGCTCCTTGCGGAACTGGCGCATCCGCGCACCGACCAGCGCCTGCCCGTTGTCCTCGACGTGGTTCTGCCTCGCCGTCGTGCGCACCTTCGCACCTCCTGCCGAAACTTGTTCAATGCTATCGAACTTCGTCCGGCGGCGAGGACCCCTGGCACGCCGTCATCGGCGGTGCCCGTGCCGCACCACTCGATCCCGGACTCGCCGAACCGCCACGGGTGCGACAACATCGGATGATGGGAGGCAGATGCCGGTCGGTTGGGGGAGTGCCACCATGACCAGAGACATCACGTACCGCAGCATCTGCGGCGCGACGCTAGGGCAGGAGGCCGGACCGCGACGGCCGGCGGGCGCGGGTGGATATGCCGCGCCCCCGCCGCCTCGGGCCGGGGGCAGCGGGGGCGCGGCGGGGACCGGTCAGCTGACGCCGGTGACGGCCTTGACCAGGTTGATGCCGAAGTAGATCACGAATGCGATGGCGACCGCCCACATCAGCGGGTGGATCTGGCGGGCCTTGCCCTGCGCCGCCCGGATCACCACCCAGCTGATGAAGCCGGCGCCGATGCCGTTGGTGATCGAGTAGGTGAACGGCATGAGGGTCATCGTCAGGAAGGCCGGGACGGCGACACCCACGTCGGTGAAGTCGATGTCCTTGACCTGGCGAATCATCAGCGCGCCGACGACCACCAGGGCCGGGCCGGCGGCCTCGCTCGGCACCAGCGTCACCAGCGGGGTGAGCAGCAGCGCGCCGAGGAAGAGCACGCCGGTGACCACGCTGGTCAGGCCGGTGCGGCCACCGTCCGCGATGCCGGAGGAGGACTCCACGTAGGTGGTGGCGGAGGAGGCGCTGCCCGCGCCGCCGGCGACCGCGGCGACACCGTCGACGAAGAGCACCTTGCCCAGCCGGGGCATGTCGGTGCCGTCCGCGGTGGCCAGGTTGGCCTGCTTGGCCAGGCCGACGGTGGTGCCCATCACGTCGAAGAAGTCGGCCAGGACGAGGGTGAAGACCAGCAGCAGCGCGGTCATCACGCCGACGTGCGCGAACCCGCTGAACGACACGTGGCCGATCAGGTGCAGGTCGGGCTTCTGGACCAGCGGGTCCGGCAGGGTCGGGACGTTGAGCCGCCACCCGTCCGGGTTGGGCTTGCCGTCGAGGAAGGCCGCACCGGGCTTGGCGAGCGCGTTGACGATCACGGCGAAGGCCGTGGTGGCCACGATGCCGATCAGCACGCCGGCCTTCACCTTGCGCGCGGCCAGGATGCCGGTGACCAGCAGGCCGACCACGAAGACGACCGTGGGCCAGCCGTGCAGCGTGCCGTTGCTGCCCGAGCCGAGCTGCAGCGGTACACCGGTGCTGGGCCGGACCAGACCGCCGTCGACGAAGCCGATCAGCGCGATGAACAGGCCGATGCCGGCGGCGATGGCCGCCTTCAGCTCGGCGGGGATGGCCCTGAAGACGGCCTTGCGGAAGCCGGTCAGCACCAGCACGGTGATGATCAGACCCTCGATCACCACCAGGCCCATCGCCTCGGCCCAGCTCATCTGGGAGGCGACGGCGTACGCGACGAAGGCGTTCAGGCCCAGGCCGGTCGCCACGGCGAACGGGACCCGGCCGACGACACCCATCATGATCGTCATGACCGCGGCGACGAGCGCGGTGACCCCGGCGACCGGCGCGATGCCGAGCAGGTTGCCGTGCTTGTCCGGGGCGGTGCCGATGATCAGCGGGTTGAGCACGACGATGTACGCCATCGTCGCGAAGGTGGTGAGCCCGGCAAGCACCTCACGCTTGACCGTCGAGCCCCTGCGAGTGATCTCGAAGTATCGGTCGAGGCGGCCGCGGGCGGCGGGTTCCGCTGGTTCGACCGGGATATCAGGATCCTGCGTAGTCACGCTCATGGCGTGGCCTGCTCCGTTCCGGGTTGGCCCGCCGGACGCGCCGGCCGGGCGGTGGGGGTGGCAGCCGCTCCGCATCGGTTGGCCCGGAGAACGTCGGAGACGACTGGGCTGCACGGATCCCGCGCAGCCCTGCGAAGCCGAACCTTGGTCGGGGCACGGCTTCGCAGCGCCACTCTAACCGCCGGTGAACAGCAGTTGACCTGCCAATGTGTGTCGCTTCGAGGCGAGGTGGGCAAGCTCACGCCCGGGACGGGTGGCGGCGCCATCGCGACGCGGTGGGGGTCATCGGTGTGCCGGTCGCAGGACCCGTTCGGGGGGCGCCGGCTCGCTCGCCGGGGCAACGGCATCGATGTCGACGGGCAGATGGCGCGGGCCGCGCAGGATCGGGCTGGGCCGGTACGGCGGCGGGTCGGCGACCAGCCGGGGGTGTACCAGGCGGCGGGCCAGGGCGGTCAGCGCGACCTGGGTCTCGACCCTGGCGAGCGGGGCGCCGTAGCAGTAGTGGATGCCGCTGCCGTAGCCGAGGTGGACGTTGTCGGTGCGGTCGGGGGCGAAGCGGGCGGGGTCCGGGAAGCGGGCGGGATCGCGGCTGCCGGCGGCGAGCATCAGGATGACCGGCGAGCCCTTCGGGATGATGGTGCCGGCGATGTCGAGGTCGGCCAGCGTGGTACGGCTGGACAAGAACTGCACCGGGGGCTCGTACCGCAGCAGCTCCTCGACCAGCGGCGTGATCAGCAGGGGCTCGTCGCGCAGCCGGTCGATCACGTCGGGGTGGCGCAGCAGGGTGAGCGTGCCGTTGGCGATGAGGTTGACGGTGGTCTCGTGCCCGGCGACCAGCAGCAGCGAGGCGGTGCTGATCAGGTCGGCGCGCGACATCGGCGCGCCCGGGCCGGTGTCGGTGAGCATGCCGGACATCAGGTCGTCGCCGGGCCGGCGGGCGTGGGCGTCGGCCAGCCCGTCGAGGTATGCGCCGAGCTCGGCGTTGATCTCGGCCCGTCTGCGCTGCCGCTCGGCGAACGTGCCGGTGGCCGGGTCGACGGTATCGATGATCGCGTCGGCCCAGTGGTGGAAGCGCGGCTGGTCCTCGCGCGGCACGCCGAGCAGCCGGCAGATCGCGGTCACCGGCAGCGGGTAGGCGAACTCGTCCACGATGTCGACGCGGCTCCTGCCGGCGAAGTTGTCGATCAGGCCGTCGGCGATCTCGGTCAGCCAGGGGCGCATGCCCTCGATGCGCTCGGGGGTGTGTGGCGGCCCGAACGGCCGCGTGGCCAGTTCCCGGAGCCGGTCGTGCTCGGGCGGGTCGCGGGAGATGAAGGACAGCGGCAGCCCGGACGGGCCGTTCTGCGACGCGGACGGGGTGCCGGCCAGGTCGGGGTGGTTGCGGGGGTCGGAGCTGACCCGGTGGTCGTGCAGCAGCGCGACGATCTCGTCGTAGGTGCTGACGAGGTAGGTGCCGTCGGGCTGGCGCGCCACCGGGGTCTTGCGCAGCTCGGCGTACAGCGGGAATGGATCGGCCCGGTTGGCGGGGTCGAGAATCTGCTCGAAGATGCTGGACTGTGCCATGGTCGGTGCCTTTCCAGCCGGCGCGTCAGTGGTGGTGGAGCAGCTCGGCGCGCCGTTCGCTCGGGTCGTGGCCGGTCACCGAGACGGTGGCGTGGCGGTTGCGGATGCGGTCGCCGGGAATCTGCGCCGCGACCGGCTGCCCGATGGCCGGTTCGTCGACCCCGTGCAGATCCGGCGGGAACGGCGCGCCCGCTTCGATCATGCTCTGGTACGACTCCAGCCACTTGCCCTGGTTGAACCCGACGGCGGCGGTCAGGCGGCCCCGGTAGCCGTAGGCGGCCACGAACCGGCGCTGCCCGACCGAGCCCTGGGCGACGACGACCTGGTCGGCGAGGGTCGGCACCCCGACGGATTTGATGTTGGTGCCGAACTGCGCCGACCAGAACACCGGGACGGCCAGGTGCGGCCATCGCTCGGCCGGGACGCTGATCATGTTGTGGGCGGCGATGTGGGCCTGGGCGACGGCGTTGCCCCAGTGCTCCAGGGCCAGGAACTGGTAGTCGTACAGCGGGTGCGGGAAACGCGCCACGTCACCGGCGACGAAGACGTCGTCGGTGACCAGCCCGGCGGCGTCGAAGGCCCGGCAGCCGGCGTCGCAGCCCACGCCCCACTCGCCGACGGCCAGGCCGCAGTCGTAGAGCCACTCGGTGTTGCGGACCGCGCCCAACGCCACCACGGCCACCTCCGCGTCCACGGTGCTGCCGTCGGACAGGTGGGCGCGGCGCAGCCGCCCGGCGGTGTCCCCCTCCAGACGCGTGACCGTGACCCCGCAGCGCAGGTCGACGCCGTGTGCACGCTGCAGGTCGGCGGCCACCGCGCCGATCACCGCGCCCAGCGCGCCGACCAGGGGTGTGGGCCCGCGCTCGACGAGGGTGACCGCCAGGCCCCTGTCCCGGCAGGTGGAGGCGACCTCGGAGCCGGTGAATCCGCCGCCGATGACCAGCACCCGGCGGGGGGTTTCGGCCAGCCGGTTGCGCAGCGCGGCGGCGTCGTCGCGGGTCCGCAGCACGAACACGCCGTCGAGGGCCGCCTCGTCCGCGTTGAACCAGGGCCGGGCCCGGGTGCCGGTGGCGATCAGCAACCGGTCGTAGCCGACGACGCCGCCGTCGCCGAGGTGCACCTTCTTGCCGGCCAGGTCCAGCCCGGTGGCGGGCACGCCGAGCAGCCACCGCGCGTTGAGCTCGTCGACCCGGGGGAGCGTGGTGTGCTCCGGCGGCACCCACCCGCCGAGGACCTGCTTGGACAGCGGCGGCCGGTCATAGGGCCGGTGCGGCTCGTCCCCGATCATCGTCAACGAGCCGGTGAAGCCCTCCTGGCGCAGGGTCGCCGCGGCGGCCAGGCCGGCCAGCGACGCGCCCACGATCACGATCCGGCCGTGCCGGCGGAGCCGCTCGATCGCCGCGTCGTGCCCGTCCGGCGAGGGCCGCCCGGCCGTGCGCGGCCACCCGGCCGCCCGCGACCATGCGCCCGTCCCCGAGGACACCGGCGGCCCGGTCGTCGCGGACTCCACCGCGGCCTCCGTGTCGTCGACGTGGTCGACCAGGATGGCCTGCACGGGGCAGGCGGCGGCCGCCCGCAGCACCCGCTCACGCTGCGCCTCGTCGGGCTGCGGGTCGTACATCAGCGCCTCGGCGCCGGACATCCGGAACACCTCGGGAGCGAGGAAGGCGCACTGCGCGTAACCCTGGCAGCGCGTGAGGTTCACGACAACCCGCATGGCCGCACCCCCAGCAGAAGAGGTATCCGCTGTGTCCTGCCCGGCGGTCCCACCGGCAAACCCGCCCGCGCACGACGGACCACGCGGACGCCGGTCGGGGCCGGCGGGGAGATACCTCAGTTCGCGGCGGTGCTCGCCGCGAGGGCGTGGACGGCGAGGTTGCTGAAGCAACGCATTCGCCCATCGTCGGCGCGGACGCCGGCCCGGGCAGGCGGGAAAGTACCTCAGTTCGTGGCGGCGCTCGCCACGTACCAGGCGGCGATCTGCGACCGGGAGCTGAAGTTCATGCGGTACCGAGGGGGCTGGCTCTAGCGCGGCAGCGGTTGCGTGCCGCGGCCTTTGAGGCTGCCGCGCAGCGTGCCGTCGGCGCCGGGGGTCGTCGCCTCGACGGCCAGGCACAGCGTGCTGTCGCGGTTGAGCCAGTTGACCTGCAGATCGGTGCGCTGCTCGAGGCTGGGCAAGCCGAGGTACCGCGCGGCGGCGCTCGCGCAGGCGGTCTCGGTCGCGTCGTCCTCGCCGCGGGGGACGGTGCCGACGAACTCGGCGGCGTGCGGCTGCGCGCAGTCGATGAACCGGGCATGGTCGTCGTCGCCGGCCAGGCAGGTGATGGCGAGCGGTCTGGTCCCGCGCAGGCCGTTGCGGAGGCTGCCGGATCGCGCGACGGGCTTCTGGTCGGTGTCGGCGATCTCCGCGAGCGCGCACATCAGCGTGCCATTCATCGGGTCGTGGCTGCCCAGCGTCGTCAAGACCGTCCGGGACAGCTCCCACGGGCCGCCGAGGAACTCCTCGGCCTCCCGGCGGCACAGCCCCTCCGGATCGGTCAGCCCGAGCATGCCGATCGCCTCGAACTCGTGGCTCTCGTCGCAGCCGACCGAGCGCGTCTTGGCCGGGACCGACGCGAACTGCGCCAATGGGCTGGACTCGCGCACGTAGCAACCGAGGCCACTGTCGCCGGATGTCTCGTGCCACCACAGGACCACCGTCGCGACCATGGCCACCGCCAGCCCGCCGATGAGGATCTTCGTCCGCACGGACGGGCACACTAATGTCCCGCAGCCGTCCGCTCAACCCCGATTCGCCGGAGGGCGGGTTGTGGAGCCTGAAAGGCCGGCGGGGCGGCTGCCGTGCTGCGGTAGGCGATGGCCCCGGCGGAGCCATCTGCCGCCCACCGGCCCGCGCCAAGCCCACCACCATCGCAGTCCGCGGGGAATGGCAACGCCGGGCCTTGACATCAGGTGCTCATTGGTGCGACGGCATGTAACGCCTGAGGGATGCTCGACGCCCCGAGGCGCAGACCCTCCAGCAGGTCGTCCGCTCAGTACCGCCATCGGGTCGCGGCGACGACGTCGGCCGGCTCGCGGCCGGCGAACAGCTCGGCCTCGCCGCGGCGCACCGCGAGAAACGCCTCGAACAGCGCATCGCCCATGGCGTCGCGGAGCCCGGCGTCGGCGCGGAGCCGCTCGATCGCCTCCGGCAGCGTGGCCGGCAGGCGGGGCGGCTGGTCGCCGGGGCCGAGCGACGCCGGGTCGCCACGCACCTCGGGCGGCAGCCGCAGGCCGGCGCCGGCCGAGTCCGCGGCGATCGCGCAGACCGCGCCGACCACGAGGTACGGGTTGGCGGCGCCGTCGCAGGCCTTGAGCTCGGCGTTGGCGCACCGCTGGCCGGCGCCCGCCGGGCCGGCGACGAAGCGCAGCGCGGCCTCGCGGTTCTCGTGGCCCCAGCACTGGAACGCCCCGGCCCAGCGCTGGGGCACCAGCCGCAGGTAGCTGGCCACGCTCGGGACGCCGACGGCGCACAACGCCGGCAGCCGGTCGAGCACCCCGGCGAGGACCGACTCGCCGCGCTGCGTCATGCCGTAGGGGCCGGGACCGCCCGCGAACAGGTTGCCCTGCCCGTCGTGGACCGAGAAGTGCAGGTGCGAGCCGTTGCCGACCTGGCCGGCGGAGACGACCGGGGCGAACGACACCCGCAGCCCGTGGCGGACCGAGACGGCGCGGATCGTCTGGCGCACCAGGACGTTGAGGTCGGCGGCGGCGACCGGGTCGGCGGCGGCGATCGAGAGCTCCAGCTGGCCGGGGGCGTACTCCGGGTGGAACTGCTCCACCGTGACGCCCTGGGCGGCGAGCGCGTCGAGCACGTCGACGGCGTACGACGACAGCTCCACGACGCGGGTCATGCCGTACGCCGGGCCGGTGGACGCCGGCCGCGGGTCCGGGTCGTCGGCCCCGGCGAACCACTCCACCTCGAACGCCATCCGCAGCGTCAGCCCCGCCGCGGCGGCCCGCTCGGCCATCGCCCGCGCGAACAGGCGCTGGCACGGACGGTACGGCGCGCCGTCCTGGGTCCAGCGGTCGACCGGCGCCCACGCCCACCCCGGCTGGGCGGCCAGCACGGTCAGGCGCTCCAGGTCGGGGAAGAGGCGCAGGTCGCCGGTGGGGCCGCCGATGTGCGCGCTGGTGGTCACCGAGTCGTCGACGAGGAACACGTCGAACACCGGCGACATCCCGACGCCCTCGACGGCGGCGTCGGGCAGCCGGCGCACCGGCACGGACTTGACCCTCGTGATGCCGGCGTTGTCGACCCACGTCATCGCGACCGCGTGGACCCCCTCGGCGGCGAGCACGCCGGCCGCGTCGCGCGCCCGTGCGTGGTCCTGCTCGGCCGTCGCCCGCCGGTTCATGCCCGTGATTCTCGCCGGACCGCGGCGGGTGGGGCGCGGGTCCGCGCCCCGCCTCACCGGCCTTCTCACCCACCGGCGCCGTCCTGCGGGCCGGCGAGACCGGGCACCCGCCGGCGCCGTTCTGCGGGCCGGCGAGACCGGGCCACGAGAAAGCCGCCGGTGAGTGGGCCGCGATCACGGCCCGCCCACCGGCGGCTTCGACTATCTCGGGTCAGTCCTGGCTGGTGACCGTGAAGGGCAGCACAACCTTGGCCCCCGAGTCCGCGCCCGCCAGCGTGAGGCTGGTCGAACCCGGTACCGCCGCGCCCGGAACGCTGATGGCCACGGCGGAGATGACGCCGTCGCCGTTCGCGCGGACGGTCATGGTGTGCAGGCCGTCACCGAAGGTGATGGTGACCGCCTCGTTGCGGGCGAACCCGGAACCGTCGACGGTGATCGCCGTACCGCGCGGGCCCTCGGTGTCCGACAGGGTCACCTCCGGCTGGTACGCCGGCTGGGCCGACCCGGCCATCTCGACCGTGGCCGTCGCCGGGGCCTGCGAGGATGCGCCCTCGGCGGTGACGGCGTACAGGCCGGGCTCCGCGTCACGCGGTGCCGCGAGCGACGCGTGCACCGATCCCGCCGCGGAGGCCTTGACCGTCACGTTGCTCACCGCGTCGAGCGTGATGCTCACCTGCTCGCCGGCGGCGAACCCGGTGCCGTTGACGGTGATCGTGTCACCGGCGCCGACGGACGGCGAGGCCGAGATCGTCGGCTGCGCCCCGGGGCCGCCCACCGTCACGGTGAACGTCACGGTGCTGCTCGACAGCGTGTCCCACACGGTCACGTGCACCGTGTAGGTGCCGGTCTGGGCGTAGGCGTGCGTGGCGCTGATCGCACCGGACGCGTTGACCGTGGCGTCCTGCGGAGCCGTGCCGTCACCCCACTGGACGCTGGCGTGGTAGCCGGTCGCGTCGGTGACGCCGCCGGTCACCGAACCGAGCGCGGCGTTGAGAGCCTGCCCGGCGGTGGCCGCCTGGTCCTTCGGGGCCGTGGTCTTCAGGGCCGCGGCCGGCGTGCCGTCGTTGGCGATGGCGAACACGTGGATCCGGCCCGTCGAGCCGGGGTCACCGGTCTGCGCGGGCAGCTTCACCGAGACGAGCGTCTTGCCCGCCGGGATCTGGTACGGCGCGGTGGAGAACAGGAACGGCTGGGCGCCGTCCCGGCTCGTGCCGAGCAGTCGGTACCCGGACTTGGCCACGATGATGTTGCCGTAGGACGGCGTGCCGTTGGGGTTGCCGCCGAGCGTCCAGTCGCTCATCTGGATCGGGATGTTGGCCGTGGTGCCGTCGCTGAACGTCGCCGTGCCGGTCGTGTTCTGGTTGCCCTGTGTGCCGGCGCCGATGAACGAGATGCTCTTGGCGTCGGACGGCAGGTTGAGCACGATCGTGTTGGCGTTGCCGGTCGCGTTGTCCAGCGCGCCGGCCGGGACCGCGGGCAGCGTGAAGTTCAGCGCCGTGCCGGGAACCCCGTGCGGCTGGCCCTGGGTGACGCCCGCCGCCGCGAGCGCGGCCCGGTCGTACGCCCAGTTCTTCGCGTCGCAGTTGGCCGCCCGGACGCCCTCGTCACCGATGCAGACGTTGTCGAACGCGGCGGTGAGGCTGGACTTCGGCGCGTAGGCCACGTCGACGCCCACTGTCGCCGTGCCCTGGCTCGTGCCGTCGGTCACCGTGACCGAGGCCTGGTAGTAGCCGGGCTTGGCGTAGGTGTGCGAGCCGCTGACGTTGTACACCGCCCGCGAGCTCAGCGTCGTGGTGCCGGGGGTGGCCGGCGTGCCGTCACCCCAGTTGATCGTGGCCTGGTAACCGCTCCCGGTGCCCCCGACGACGGAGGCCAGCGGCACCGACACCGCGGCTTCGGACAGCGCGTGGACGGTGTCCACGGCGGTGACCGTGATGGCGCCGCCACCGAGCTGTACGTCGCCGCCGGCCAGCAGCTCGATCTCGGCGAGGTTCGCCTGCGCGGCGCCGGTGGTCTTCGTCACGACCAGGCGGAACTGCGTGAACTGCCCCGGGTTGCTGATCCGGAACGGCCGGGTCTGGTTGCGCCACGGGAACGTCTGGCCGGTGCGGGAGTCGACGGTGGTCCAGGTGATCCCGTCGGTGGAGCCCTGCAGCTGCCAGTCGGTCGGGTCGCCCGCCTTCGCACCCGAGGTGAGGGTGTAGTACGTCGGCGCCTGGCCGTCGCCGCGGTACGTCCAGTTGATCTGCGGCGTGCCGGTGGCGAACGTCATCTGCGTGGTCGACGAGTCGTCGAACAGCTTCGACGCGTCCTGTCCGCCGGTCGCGGTCGCGGTGCCGAGACCGGGGCCGGTGGTGTCCTGCAACGGCTTCGGCGTCGCGTTGCCCTTGGTCAGCGACGGCGGCGCTTCGTTGTTGCCGGTGCCCCACGACGACGGGTTCGGCCCCATCTGGAAGTCGATGGTGCCGCCGTTCACGAGAACGGACGAGTCGATGGAGGTGACCTTCTGCTTCTTGCCGTTGACGTTCACGCTCTGCACGTAGACGTTCTTGGTGCTGTTGTTCGCGGCGTTGACGACGATGTCGCCGCTCTTGCGGTGGACCGTCATCTGGCTGAACAGCGGCGAACCGATGGCCCAGTTCGACGAGCCGGTCTGCAGCGGGTACAGGCCCAGCGCGCTCAGGACGTACCACGACGACATCTCGCCGTTGTCCTCGTCACCCAGGTAACCCTGGCCGATCTCGCTGCCGACGTAGAGACGCTGCAGGAGCTCCCGCACGATCGCCTGCGTCTTCTGCGGCGCACCCACGTAGTTGTACATGTAGGGGATGTGGTGCGACGGCTGGTTGCTCATGCCGAGCTGGCCCATGCGGACCGCACGCGCCTCCAGCATCTCGTGGATCGTGCCGCCGTACCCACCGGGGTGGTCGGCGTTCTCCGGCGTGGCGAAGAACTCGTCGAGCTTGCGCTCCAGCGCCTTCGTCCCGCCGTACAGGTTGGCCAGGCCCTGGCCGTCCTGCTGCGCGGTGAACGCGAAGTTCCAGCCGTTGGTCTCGGTGTAGACGCCACCCCAGTCCAGCGGGTTGCCGTTGAGGAACTTGCCGGAGGCGTTACGCCCCTGGAAGAACTTCGTGTTCGGGTCGAAGAGGTTGACGTAGTTGCGGGCCCGCTGCAGGAAGTACTGCGACTCCTCCTTGAGACGGTCGCGCTCCTCCTTCGGCGTGTCCTTGTCCTTGGCCAGGGCGGCGGCCATGTTGCCGATGCCGTAGTCGTTGATGAATCCTTCCAGCGCCCACGACACCGACTCGCCGGTGGAGGTCGGCGTGTAGCCGAGGAACAGCGATGTCTCGATGCCCTTGCGGCCGACCCCGCTGCGCCCGGCCGCGACCGTCGCGTCCTTGACCGCCGCGTTGTAGGCGGCCATCGTGTCGGGCAGCGTCACGCCGTTGAGGTACGCCCCGGCGAGCGCGACGTCCGCACTGGTGCCGGTCATCAGGTCGGCGTAGCCGGGCGACGACCAGCGGGCGATCCACCCGCCGTCGCGGTACTGCTGGACGAAGCCGTCGGCGATCTTCGCCGCGACGTCCGGGTACAGCAGCGAGTACGCCGGCCAGACGGTCCGGTAGGTGTCCCAGAACCCGTTGTTGACGTAGATCTGCCCGTCGACGATCTTCGCGCCGGTGGTGGTGGCGGTCGACGAGCCGGTCGCCGCCGAGACCGGGCTCGCGTACTGCCAGTGCGGCGCGTCCGCGGTGCCGGTGTTCTCCGACTGCGAGTTCGGGTACAGGTTCAGGCGGTACAGGTTCGAGTACAGCGAAACCAGCTGCGTCTCGGTCGCGCCGCGCACGTCGACCCGGCCGAGCCGGTCGTTCCACGCCGCCTTCACGGCGGCCCGGATCTCGTCGAAGCTACGGCCGGTGACCTCCAGGTCGAGGTTCTTGCGGGCCTGGGCGACGGAGAGGAACGACGTCGCGAGCTTCAGCGTCACCTGCTGGTTCGTCGAGGTGTCGAACGTGGCGGACGTGGCCGAGGTCGTCCTCGGCGCCCGGTCGAACGTGCCGGACACGAACATCCGGCTGCGACCGACGGACAGGCCACTGCCGTTGTCGACCCAGCCGGTGAAGGTGCCGTCCGTGCCGATGGTGAACGTGCCGTTGTAGAAGACGAGGCTTCCGGTGCTCCCCGTGGGGAAGGTGAACTGCATGATGCCGCCGTGGTCCGTGGGCGACATCTGCGCGATCAGGCCGTTGGTCGTCTTGACCCGGTAGAAGTCGGGCTGCGCGATCTCGTCGTTGTGGCTGAACGCGAGGGCCCGGCTGCTCGGCGTCCCGGTGAGGGAGCCGCCGGCCGGCACCGGCATGACCGACATCTGGTTGCGGTCGCCCATCCACGGGCTGGGCTCGTGGGAGATCGCGAGGCCCTGCAACGTGGGCAGGTTGGCCGAGTTGTTGGCCTTCTGGTACTCGTACTCCCACGAGTTCGACGTGGCGTTGGTGACCGGCGTGAAGAAGTTGAAGCCGTTCGGCATCGACGAGAGCGGCAGGTTGTTGCCGCGCGAGAACGAGCCCGAGGCGTTGGTTCCGCGCCGGGTGTCGACGTAGTTCGTCCGGCTGGAGCCGTCGATCGGGACCGGCGAGCCCGCCACGGTGACATCGTCGAGCCAGCCCTGGAACCGGGTCGCGGCGGTGGCCTGCGGGTCGTCGTAGGCGAGCAGGATGCGGTCGATCGTCTTGCCGTTGGCGACCGCGCCGATGTCGGACTGCACCGCGTTCCACTGGTCGGCGAAGAGCACCTTCGAGGCGCCCTGCCCGGCGGGGGTGAGTGCGTACCCGTGCTGGTCGAGCGCCGAGAGCCCGCTGAGGTAGCTGCCGTCGGTGAAGTGCAGGTCGACGGCGGCGTAGGTGGACGGGTACTGGGCGTCCTGCTTGGTGTACTCGGGGAAGATCTTGTAGGACAGCCGGCTCTTCGGCCCGACGGGGATGTTCACGTCGAAGAGCTTGTTGGTCGCGTACGCGCGGCCGTCGGTCTCGGCGCCGCCGGCGTAGCGCAGCGAAGCCACCCCGGTGAACCCGGTGCTCGGCCGCATGTTGTAGCCGCTGACCGGGCCGGAGCCCACGACGCTGACCATCGGGGTGGCCGGCGGCTTGGCGTTCGAGCCGTCGCTGATGTCCCAGTCGGCGAGCTGGACCAGCGAGTCACCGGAGTTCGCGGTGATGTTCAGCCGGTAGTAGCTGTACGCGGTGGTGTTGGTGAAGCTGTAGGTGTTGGTGGCGAACCGCCCGCTGAAGGACTGGCCCGTGCGCCGGTCGAGGTCGGCCCACTGGCTGCCGTCGTTCGACCCCTGCACGGTGAAGTCCTTGGGGTCGCGGCCCGGCGCGTCGTCCGCGGAGGTCAGCGAGTACTTCACGACCGTCGTGGGATTGGCGAGGCGGTAGGCGACCCAGCCGGTCGGATTGAACGCCAGCCACTTGGAGGACGGGTTGCCGTCCTTGAGCATGGCCGCGGTCTCGTTCGGCGGGTTCTCCGCGCTCGCGGTCACCGCGCTGACCTGGTTGAGCAGGCTGCCGGGCAGTCCGGTGGGGCTCGATCCGCTCAGGTTGCCCTGAACCGGTTTGCCGTTCGCGCCGACCTCGACGGTGCTGGCCGGCGGGCGCTGGTCGTTGGTCTCGAATGAGGAGCTGAAATCGCCGGCCGGCGCCGCGGCGCTTGCGGTGGTTGCGGCGACGAGCAGCCCGACGGGCAGCAGGAGTGCGGTTGCTCCGGCTAACCGTCGGCGGGACAGGGGGGAACCTACTAGGGCGCCGATGGGCACCTTCATATGGAGCTCCAGGGGAGGGTGATCTCGGGCGCGCGGGAACGCGCCCATTGGAGATCGCCAGCCTGTCGCCGCCTGACAGCGTTGTCAAGATACATCCGTGCAATCATCCAGAAACGGAAATGATCACCGCAGCTCACCGCCCTGGGGTTGAGGCAAATCGGCCGGGCGGAAGCGATTAAATCGCACAAAAGGCCCGCATCGCCTTGTCAACGTTGTCGCTGGTGGAGGCCGGCGCGCCGTACGACGACCGGCTGGTCCGCGACGGCGTGCGCGACCCGGCGGCCGCCGGCCGCGTCGTCGCGGAACTCCTCGACCGGCCGGACCCGCCGACGGCCTTCTTCAGCCTCACGCGACGATCCGGAGTGGGTGCTCGAGCAGAGCGGTGAGGGTGGCGAGGAACTGGGCGGCGAGTGCACCGTCGATGATGCGGTGGTCGGCGGTGATGGTGTAGCGCATGCGTCTGCGGGCGACGACGGTTCCGCCGGCCAAGGCCAGCTCCTCGCGCGCGGCGCCGACCGCGAGGATCGCGCCCTGGGGTGGGTTGACGATCGCGGTGAAGTGCTCGGTGCCGTACATGCCGAGGTTGCTGATCGTGAACGTGCCATCACGCATGTCGGTGGTGGCGAGCGTGCGGTCGGTGGCCTTGCGCACGAGTTCGCGCGTCGACGCGGCGATGGCGGTGACCGATGCACGGTCGGCGTCGCGGATGACGGGGACGAGGAGTCCGGCGGGGGAGGCGACCGCGATGCCCACGTGGATCCGGTGATGGATCAGCGTGTACCCCTGGTCGGCCGGCGAGTACGAAGCGTTCACGCCGGGGTGCGCGCGCAGCGCGAGCGCAACGGCGCGCACGAGGAGGTCGTTGACGCTGACCTTCACACCGGTGTCCCCGTACGCCTGGTTGATCTGGGCACGCAGGGCCAGGAGGTCCTCGACGTCGGCCGAGGCGGTGGCGGTGAACGTGGGTGTGGTCGTGGCGCTCTCGGTGAGCCGGGCGGCGATGGCCTGACGGATGGCGTCGAACGGCACCGGCTGCGGCTCGCGTGGATCGGCCGTGGGTACGGCGGGAGCGTCCGCCCGCACCGGTTCGGGGGCGGTGCCGCCCGTGTCGGCAGCCGCGGGCACGGCATCGAGATCGGCGCGGATGATGCGTCCGCCGGGGCCGGTCCCGGTCACCGTGCCCAGATCGATGCCGCGTTCCCGCGCGAGCCTGCGGACCAGCGGCGTCGCGGCGCGTCGCTGCGGACGGACACCGGCCGCGGAAGTCGCCGGCGCTGCCGCTGCTGTATCGGCCCGCGTGCGCTCTGTCTCGACCGTATTGCCGGTTCCGTTGTCGATCCGGGCGATGGGGGCGCCGATCGGGGCGTTCTCGCCCTCGGGGACGAGGATCTCGGCGAGGGTGCCGGCCTCGTAGGCCTCGTGCTCCATGATCGCCTTGTCGGTCTCGATGTCGACGAGAACGTCCCCGGGAGCAACGGGATCGCCCGGCTTCTTGCGCCAGGCCGAGATGCCACCCTCGGTCATGGTGTCGGACAGGCGCGGCATGAGAATGTCGATCATGATGGTGTCCTCCTCTCAGCCGCGCCGGGCGACGGCGTCGAGCGTTGCTCGGATGGCGGTGATCGCGTCGTCTACCGAGGGCAGCGCGGCGGTCTCCAGGGGTTTGGCGTAGGGGAGGGGCACTTCGGCCATCGCGACCCGTCGCACGGGGGCGTCGAGCCAGTCGAAGGCGCCGTCGGAGATCGTCGCGGCGATCTCGGCGCCGATGCCGTAGGTGAGCCAGTCGTCCTCGAGCACGACGGCGCAGTTGGTCTTCCTGACCGAGGCGATGATCGTCTCCCGGTCGAGGGGCCGGAGGCTGCGCAGGTCGACGACCTCGACGTCGATGCCCTCACCGGCGAGCCGGCCGGCGGCCTGGAGCGCGACGGCGGCCATGCGTGAGTAGGCGACGACCGTGATGTCGGCGCCGTCGCGGGTGATGGCGGCCTTGCCGATCTCGGCGGGCTCGTCGTGGTCGGGGACCTCGCCGGTGGTGTTGTAGAGGGCGAGGTTCTCCAGCACCAGGACGGGGTCGTCGTCGCGGATCGCGGCCAGCATGAGCGACTTCGCATCGGCGGGGCTGGACGGGGCGACGACCTTCATCCCGGGGACGAACGCGTAGTACAGCTCGATGTTCTGCGAGTGGGTGGCCCCGAGCTGTTGCCCGCCGCCACCGGGGGTGCGGATCACCATCGGCACGCGGGCCTGGCCGCCGAACATGCCGTAGATCTTCGCGGCGTGGTTGACGATCTGGTCCAGGGCGAGCAGCGAGAAGTTGATCGTCATGATCTCCACGACCGGCCGCAGCCCGAGCATCGCCGCGCCGATCGCGGCGCCGGTGAATCCTTCCTCGGCGATAGGGGTGTCCCGGACCCGCTTGGGCCCGAACTCGGCGAGCATGCCCGCGGTGATCTTGTACGAGCCTTCGAACAGGCCGATCTCCTCGCCGATCAGGAAGACGTTCTCATCGCGGAGCATCTCGCCGCGCAGCGCGTCGTGCAGCGCCTGGCGGTAACTGATCACGCTCACTGGTCCACCATCCTCATGCCGGCATCTGCACAAGCTCGGCGACGTTCGGTCGCGGCGGCGGCGGGAACAACGCGTCGCCCGGGAGGCGGCGGGAGTCGTTCGGGACGGGCGTGGCGTAGGTGTAGTCGAACAGCGTCGAGACATCCGGGTGCGGGCTCGCGTCGGCGAACTCGGCCGCGGCCGCGACCTCGGTGGTCGCCTCGGTGTCGATCCGGGCGATGAGCTCGTCGGTGAGCAGCCCTTGCTCGTGCAGGCGCACGGCATAGGCGGCGACCGGGTCGGCCGCCTTGAGCGCCTCGGCCTCCTCGCGGCTGCGGTAGCGGGCCGGGTCGACGACGGAGTGCCCTTTGAGCCGGCCCGACACCGTCTCCAGGAGGTACGGCCTGCCCTCCCGGGCGCTGGCCAGCGCCACCTGGGCGGCCTCGTACACCGCGGCGGGGTCGTTGCCGTCGACCCGGGCCGAGGCCATCCGATAGGAGGCGGCGCGCTTGTGCAGCTCGGGCTCGGCCGAGGACCGCTCGACGCTGGTGCCCATGCCGAGCCCGTTGTTGATCACCACGTACACGATCGGCAACCCCCACAGGGCCGCGATGTTGAGCGACTCGTGGAACGCTCCGATGTTCGTGGTGCCGTCGCCCATCAGGCACACGACCGCCTCCGCGCCGCCGCGGTAGTCGATCGCCAGTGCGGCGCCGGTCGCGAGCGGGACCTGGCCGCCGACGATCCCGTAGCCGCCCATGAAGCGGGAGGCGATGTCGAACATGTGCATCGACCCGCCCCAGCCGCGGGAGACTCCATCGACCCTTCCGTACAGCTCGGCCATCACCCGCCGCGGGCCGATGCCGCGCGCGATCGCATACCCGTGCTCCCGATAGTTGGTGAACACGTAGTCCTCGGCCCGCACCGCCGCCATGAGCCCGGCGACGGTCGCCTCCTCGCCGAGATTCAGATGGCAGTAGCCGCCGACCTTCGCCTCGGTGTACGCGCGCGCAGCCCGCTCCTCGAAGCGGCGGACCAGGACCATCTGCCGGTAGAACGCCAGCAGTTGGTCGTTGGTCGCGGCGCCGGCAGCCTGCCTTCCAGCGGCCTGCCTTCCGGCTGGCGGCGAGGACCGTGCGGTCCTGGTGGTCGGGGGCATGTGGGATCTCCTTCTCGCCCGGGCGCGCCGCCACCGGCGATCGATCGGATCCGGCGCGCTGTCGCGTGAACCTCAACGGTGATCGGGGTCAACGACGACCAGTTAATGAAACGAACTGCGGTTCATTATAGGATCGGGGGGAAGGTGTTGTCGATCGCGCGGAGTCAGGCGCTGTCACGAGGAGGCACGATGGTCACCAGCGGCGCGGCGGCGCCTCGTAGGAGAGGGCGCCCGGCCGAGGCTGAACGCGCTCAACGCCGTGACGACATCCTCGACACGGCGGTCCGGCTCTTCGTCGCGGGCGGGTTCCGTCAGGTCACCCTCGACGACATCGTCGCCGAGGCGCACGTCACCAAGCGCACGATTTACGCGTACTTCGGCGACCGTACCGAGATCTTCCTCGCCGCCGTCGAACGGCTCCGCCAGCGCACCCTCGACCGGCCCGCCGACGACGACAGCCTCGAGGATCTCGCCGCCAAGATTGTCTTCGCGCTCCACTCCGATGAGGCCGTCGGCCTGCACCGGCTCATGATCACCGAAGCGCGGAACTTCCCCGACCTGGCCGAGCGGTTCTACCGCGACGGACCTCAGGCATACATTGCGGCGCTCAACGAGCGACTGCCCGAGCCTGATCCCGACCGGGCGCGGTCCCTGTTCACGCTGCTGCTCGGCGAGCCCCATCGGCAACGGCTCCTCGGCCTGTGCCCCGCACCCAGCCGCGCGACGGCCGCCGAGCACGCCCGGACCGCGCTCCGCCAGCTCGGCATCCCCTCAGCGATGCGACCCGAGCCCGATCGCGGCTGAGTCCATAGCGGTACAACGCCTGCGCCTCGGCCGTTGCGGCCGTGATGTCGTCGAGTTCCTGACCGGGCATCGCCGGCGTGCGGAGGAAGAGATGGTCGTGAGCGTTCGTGACGCCGAGCTGATCGGAGCTGACATCGCCGAGCACCGTGCGTGCCGATGCCGGATGGTTCACGGCTGGTCCGGCTCGCTGACGTGCAACACGGTGAAGAGCGTGACGTCATGCGGCACCGTTGCCAGATCGGGTCCGGCGACCGTCGTGAACTCGATGGCCTGCCAGGTCGTCGGATCGATGCCGGCGAACGCGAGGTGCGTGCCCGGATGTTCGGCTCGGGCGCCCACTGCGGCCTGCAGCGCCTCCGCCGCCGCAACGAGATCGGCGTCCCGGTCGATCGGCGTGGTGCGCAACAATGCATGGGTGACGTCCGACTTTGCGCACCCGCCGGCACCGAGTGCGGCCGGCACCCAGGTGTGCACCTGCGGCCGGCCGAAGGAGCGCACGATGCCGTCGAAACCTTGGCCACCCCACAGGAACTCGGCGGCGGCGCCGCTGTCCGCCCACAGGTAGAAGGGTGCGTATTCGTTCACCCGCGACCCGTCGACGCCGGCCTCGCGGATGCAGTACGCCTTGCACCGAAGGCCTCGGCGATTGTCGAGCGCGCTGCCTCTCGTTCGCACCCGGGTCCGAATGATCCCCATGTCGTAGTCGGCTGGCAGCGCGATCGGGTACTGCATCAGCAGCTGTCCGTGCTTCACCGCTGCACCGCCAACGGGTAGCCGTCGACGGGCTCCAGCCAGCGCACGGAGTCGCGGCCGGGCGCCTCGGTCTGGACGGCGACGTGGGTCATCGTGGACTGTGCGGCGGCCCCGTGCCAGTGCTCCTCGCCCGGGTCCGTCCACGCCGACACGCCGGGACGCAGCTCGATGACGTGGCCGTCGCGGGTGCCGACGTAGCCGGAGCCGTCGGTGCAGATCAGCAGCTGGCCACGCTCGTGCGCGTGCCATGCGGTGCGCCCGCCGGCGTCGAAGCGCACGACGTAGGCGTGCAACTGCGGGTCCTCCGGGGGCGCGAGGTGCAGCCCGGAGACCGAGCCGGTGAAGCGTTGGTCGTTCGCAAGCTCGGTCAGCGCGGCGTCGATCCGCCTCATGGGGTTCCTTTCTCGGGGCGGCCGAATGCGTCGTCGTGCACCGTCGCCGATGACGGCCAGTGCGTGTACATACTAGTAGGTACAACAACGCGCGGGCAAACCTCGTTTCCCCTGCGATCGTCATGAGGACGAAGCCGGGGCGGCTCGGCTGGTAAACGATTCGGCCGCGGTGGCAACAGAAGTGTGTGATCCCATCCAACCCGTGGTCCGCGCGGATGAGCCGGCGCCGGTTCGTCGGTGGCGCGGCAGTCGCTGGCATGGCGCTCGCCGCCGGCTGCGCGCATGAAGATGACGACGCATTCGGCGCCGGTGTGCTCGCGGGCGGACCGGCGGAGCAGTTCACGCCGCCGACGGCCAAGCTGTCCGGGGCGCTGCGGATCCTCGCCTGGAGTCATTTCGTGCCGACGTACGACCGCTGGTTCGACGGCTTCGCCGGCCGCTGGGCCGATCGGGTCGGCGTCGACGTCGCCGTGGACCATGTCGATCTGGGACAGATCACGACCCGGGTGGCGGCCGAGATCTACGCCGGCCGCGGGCATGACCTCATCCAGGCGGTGGCGCCGTTGCCGCAGTTCGAGCCGGCGGTGCTGGACCTGACCGACCTCGTCCACGAGGCCAACCGGCGGTGGGGTTCGCAGCTGGAGCTGTGCCGGCGCTCGAGCTTCAACCCGGCGACGAACCGGTACTTCGCCTACGCGCCGGGCTGGGTTCCGGATCCCGGGAACTTCCGGCGTTCGATGTGGTCGAAGATCGGCCTGCCCGGCGGCCCGTCGAGCTGGGACGAGCTGTTGCACGGCGGGACCGAGATCCGCCGCGCCACCGGTGTCCAGCTCGGGCTCGGCATGTCGCAGGAGCTCGACTCGAACATGGTCGGCCGATCCCTGCTGTGGTCGTTCGGATCATCCATTCAGGACGGCGAGGGCCGGGTCACGCTCGACGCGCCCGAGGCCGTCGACGCGGTGGAGTTCATGACCCGGCTGTACCGCCAGGCCATGACCGACGAGGTCTTCTCGTGGATCCCCAGCTCCAACAATCAGGGGCTGGTCGCCGGGCGGCTCTCCTACATCAGCAACTCGATCTCCGCCTGGCGTACCGCGCAACGCTCCACCCCCGCGGTCGCGGCGGACATCGAGTTCGTGCCGGCGTTGGCCGGACCGGCGGGTGCCATGGCCGCGCACCACCTCGTGCACAACTGGGTCATCCCGAAGTACGCCACCGGGGCCGCCGCCGGACAGGAGTTCCTGTTGCACTACACCGCGAACTTCGCAGCCGCCACCTACTCGTCGATGCTGTACGACCTTTGCGCCTGGCCGGGTCGTACCCCGGAGCTCACGGCCTGGCTGCGGCGCGACCCGTTTCGCGCCGACCCGCCCGCCAAACTGGCACTGCTCGTCGACGCGGCCCGGTGGAGTGCGGACCTCGGCCACCCCGGCACGGCCAACGCCGCCATCGGGGAGGTGGCCGGCAGCTTCATCATCCCCGACATGTTCGCCCGCGCGGCACGCGGCGAGGTCAGCGCCGCGGTCGCGGTTGCCGACGCCGCGGCGCGGGTCCGGTCCATCTACGCCAAATGGCAGGCCCGCGGGCTGGTGGCCTGATGGGACAGCACGCATTGGCGCCGCGTGGGCGCCGCGTCCGGGATCGTGATCGCGCGCTGGCATTACTGTTCGTCGTGCCGACCGTGGGTTACATCGCCGTCCTGATCGTCGGGCCGGTCGTGCTGGCCGTCGCGTACGCCGTGTCGGACGTGACCGTCGCCGACCCGGCCTTCGACTGGGCCGGACTGGCCAACATCGAGGCTGTGCTGGCCGATCCCGTGTTCTGGCGCTCGCTGCTCAATACCTGCGTCATCACCGTGGCGACCACGTCGCTGGCCGTGGCCGGTGGCAACGTGGTGGCCCGGCTGATGCTGGCCCCGGTGCACGGCCGCTGGCTGGTGCGGCTGTGCGTGCTCATGCCGTGGGTCACCCCGGTCACGATGTCCTCCGTCGCGTGGCTGTGGATGCTCGATTCGATCTACTCGCCGCTGGACTGGGCCGGTCGGCAGTTCGGCCTGCTCGGCGACGGGCAGAGCGTCAACTGGCTCGGCCGGCCCTCGACGGCCATGGCCTCGGTGGTGGCCGTGCAGGCGTGGCGGCTCACCCCGCTCACTGCCGTCATCATCATGGCCGGGCTCGTGGCGATACCCCGCAACATCTACGAGGCCGCCCGCATCGACGGCGCCGGGCGCTGGCTGCGGACCCGCTTCATGACGGTGCCGCTGACCGCCCCGATCGTCGCGGTCGCGGCGCTGTTCTGCGCGGTCTTCACGTTCGGCGACATGGCGGTGGTGCGGGTGCTGACCAACGGCGGCCCGACCCATGCCACGGAGGTGCTGGCCACGCTGGCGTTCCGCAGGGGCATCGACGGCGGCGACGTCGGCCAGGGTGCCGCCGTGGCCCTGTTCCTGCTGCCCGTACTGCTGGCCGCGACGCTGACGATCCTCGGCCTGGTGCGCCGGATGGTGCTGCGGTGATGCCCCCACGGCCCGCCGGGCGCGCGCGGCGGAGGCAACGACTGGGCGGTGTGGCCGTGCACGCGGCGGCCTATGCGGTCGCGTTGCTGGGCGCGGGGCCGTTCCTGTGGAGCGTGATCACCGCGGTCAAGCTCAACCGGGACCTGTACGACCCGGCGCACAACCCGTTGTGGTTCAACGCCCCGCCGACCGCCGACCACCTCGTGTACCTGTGGCGGCATACGGCCTTCGCGACGTTCGCGTGGAACACGCTCTGGATCGGTGCGGCGGTGGTCGCGGTGACCCTGCTGCTCGCCACACCGACCGGCTACGCGCTGGCGCGGCTGCGGCGGCCGTGGGCCGGCCATCTCGGCATGGCGATCTTCCTGTGCTACCTCGTCCCGCCGAGCGTGCTGTTCCTGCCGCTGTCGCGGCTCGTCGCCGCCGCCGGTCTGCAGGACTCGGACTGGGCCCTGGTGCTGGTCTATCCGACGCTGACCGTCCCGGTGTCGGTCTGGCTGATGATGGGGTTCTTCGGCGCGATCCCGGCGCAGGTCGAAGAGCAGGCGTTGGTCGACGGCTGCACCCGGTTCGCCGCCTTCCGCCGGGTCGCGCTGCCGCTGGCGGTGCCCGGGCTGGCCGCGGTCGTCGTGCTGAGCTTCGTCCTGTGCGCGAGCGAGTACCTCTACGCGATCGCGTTCATTTCCCCCACCGCCGGGAAGGTCGTCTCGACCGGGATCCCCACCGAGCTGATCAGCGGGGACCTGTTCTACTGGCAGTCCCTGCAGGGTGCCGTCGTGCTCGTCGCGGTGCCGATCGCGGTGGTCTTCAACCTGCTGCTCAAGCGGTTTATCGCGGGGTTCACCGCGGGCGCGGTGACCGTGGGCTGACGCACGGCGCAGCGCCGGCTACGGCGGCGGCCCGATGCCGCCCCTCGGCGCATCGGTGCTGCTGCCCGGCCGGTCATCGAAGATGATGTGGATATTGACGTCGGCGCGGCTGAGTGCCCACAGGCCGATGATGTCGGCGACCGCGAAGATCACCGCGGCGAGGATCGCCAGCACGATCCGCCGCCGGCGTTCCCGGCGCCTCCAGTCGGCCAGGGCGGCCGGGTAGCGGTCCGACGCGCCGTGGATCGAGGTCGCGAGCGCGTCGAACACGTCGCGGAGCTGCTCCTCGGCGACCCCTGGGCCCGCGGCCGAACCGGTCGCGGGTGCCTGACGCGGTCCCGGGCCGGATGGAACGTCACTCATCTCCGCTCCTCCAGTAACCGCGTGAGCGTGGCCATGCCCCGCGACGTGTGTGACTTGACCGCGCCGGCGGAGATGCCCATTGCTGCGGCTATTTCCGATTCTCGCAGATCCAGCCAGTACCGCAGCACCAGCGCTTCGCGCTGCCGGGCCGGCAGCCGCTTGATCGCCTCCACCAGGGCCCGCTGGTCGTCGCGCAGCAGCACCTCGGCCTCGGCCGACCCGACCGACTCGATCACCTGCTCCGCATGCCTGCGTGCCACCTGCAGCCGGCGCACCCGCATCCGCACGAGGTTGCACACGACGGCGCGCACGTAGCTCAGCGCGGCGTCGTGACTGCGTAACCGGTGCCAGCGCCGGTACAGCTCGTAGAACGCCTCCGAGACGATGTCCTCGGCCTCGCCTTCCGCACCGAGCAGCACCGCCAGGCGCAGCAGCGAGGTGTGGTTGGCGTCGAAGAGCCTGGCCAGAGCGGCCTCGCGCGCCAGGCCGGCGAGGTGCTCCCCAGCGGGGCCGAGCTCGGCCGGCGCCGGGTCGGCGGCCGGTGCGAGCGGGCGTGACGACACCTGTTGCGTCACGGGGTCACCGCCCCCGTGGCGGTACCGCTGCCGACTTCCCGGGCCACGCCGAGCCGGTCCAGCGCCGGGGTCAGCGCGGCGGCGACCGCGAGGTTGAGCACCAGCGCGGCGAGCGCGACGTACACGTGCACGCCGGCGAACGAGACGACCGAGGAGAAGCCGCCGGAGGCCACCAGCACGGTCCCCGCGACCATGCCGACGAGCCAGCCGGCGAGCAGCGCGCCGCGGTGCGGCCAACGGGTGAACAGCCCGAGCGCCACCGTGGGAAATGTCTGCAGGATCCACACCCCGCCGAGCAGCTGCAGGTTGATCGCGTCCTGGTCCGGCAGGCCGAAGGCGAACGCCAGCGCCCCGAACTTCGCCACCAGCGACACCGCGCGGGCGACCTGAGCCTGGTGCTTCGGCGTCGCCGACGGGTGGAAGTACTCGACGTAGACGTTGCGCACGAACAGCGTCGCAGCGCCGACCGACATCACCGCGGCGGGCACCAGCGCCCCCACCGCGAGCGCACCGAACACGAGCCCGGCGGCGGCCGGCGAGGCCAGCTCCCGCACCATCAGCGGCACGGCCGCCTCGGCGTTGCCGGGCCGGGCATGCACGCCCGCGGCGAGCGCCGCGACGCCGAGCAGCGCGAAGAGGCCCAGCACCGCGGTCCACGCCGGTAGCCCGATGATCGCCTTGCGGAGCCGGTCGCCGCTGGACGCGGCGAAGGACGCGGTCAGCACGTGCGGATACATGAGCAGCGCGAGCGCGGAGCCGAGTGCCAGCGTGGCGTAGGCGGCGTAGAGCGAGGGGGAGAGGGTCAAGGAGGTCTCCGGTCCGCCGCGCGCGGTGATGGCGTCCTCGGCCTTGCGGAACACCGCCTGCGGCCCGCCGAGCCGGTCGAGCACGAGCACGACGATGCCGACGACCGTGGTGGCGACCAGGATTCCCTTGGCCAGCGAAATGACGGCCGGCGCGCGCAGCCCGCTGCGGTACGTGGCGCCGGCCAGCACCGCGAACACCGCGACCAGCGTGAGGTCGCCCGCGATGCCGTCGGGGTAGAGGCCGCCGGCGAGCAGGACCGCGCGGATGCCGAGGAGTTGCAGGGCGATGTACGGCATGGTGGCGAGGATCCCGGTGAGCGCCACCGCGAGCGCGAGCAGCGGTGAGTCGTAGCGGGTTCGCACGTAGTCGGCCACCGTGGTGTGGCCGTTGTCCTTCGCCACCCGCCACAGCCTCGGCAGGAGCACGAAGGCCAGCGGGTAGACGATCACCGTGTACGCGAGCGCGAAGAACCCCAACGCCCCGACGCCGTACACCAGACCCGGTACCGCGGCGTACGTGTAGGCCGTGTAGATCGTGCCGCCGAGCAGGAACCAGGTGAGCACGGTGCCGAACTGCCGCCCCGCCAGCGCCCAGCCGTCGAGTGTGGGCAGCTCGTCGCGTACCCGGAAGCGCCGCGCGGCGAGCGCGAGCAGCGACGTGCCGGCGACGACCAGCGTGAAGGCGGCGGTGCTGGCGGAATCGACCATGGGCACCCTCTCAGTCCTCCGTATGTTGCGCAGGCTCCCGGATCGGTTGACACGAAACAAGAGGCAATCGGGCAGTAAACCGCGCGACCTGGGTGCGCAACATTCAGGCATCGTCGACGACTGTTCAGGAGGCTGGGATGGCGAGATTCCGCAAGGCAATCAGGGTCGCCGCCTACACCGGCCTGGCACTGCCGCTCGTGGCCATCCTCTGGGTCCCGTTGTACGCGCGGACCACGCCTCGGCTGGCAGGGCTGCCCTTCTTCTACTGGTTCCAGTTCGCCTGGATCTTCCTCAGCGTGGCGCTGATGGCGGCCAGCCATCTGCTGCTCAAGCGCACGGACCCCGGGGTCCGCGCGCCGGGGAGGGATCCGGGCGGACGCCCCCACCCTGGAGAACATGCATGAGCATCTTCACCCCGACGACCCGGGCCCGCCCGGGCGTGCGGTCCATCGCGACCTGGACGGCCGTGTCGCTTGTCGGCGCGGTCGCCTGGGGAGTCGTCGCCCTGGTCCGCGGCGAGCACATCTCGGCGATCTGGCTGGTGTTCGCGGCGCTGTGCTCGTACGCGATCGCGTACCGGTTCTATTCGCGGTTCATCGCCCGGCGCGTGCTCAAGGTCGACGACCGGCGAGCCACGCCCGCGGAGCGACTGGACAACGGCATCGATTACCACGTCACCGACCGCCGGGTACTGCTGGGCCACCACTTCGCCGCGATCGCCGGCGCAGGGCCGCTGGTCGGGCCGATCCTGGCCGCGCAGCTGGGTTACCTGCCCGGGACCATCTGGATCATCGTCGGCGTCGTCTTCGCCGGAGCCGTGCAGGACATGGTGGTCATGTTCCTGTCCATGCGCCGCGACGGGAAGAGCCTGGGCCAGATGGCTCGCGACGAGATCGGCCGGGTCGGCGGCACCGCGGCCCTCGTCGCGGTCTTCTCGATCATGATCATTCTGCTCGGCGTCCTCGCGCTCGTCGTGGTCAACGCGCTGGCGAAGTCGCCCTGGGGCACCTTCTCCATCGCCATGACCATCCCGATCGCCCTGTTCATGGGCTTCTACCTGCGGGTGCTGCGGCCGGGCCGCGTCGTGGAGACCAGCGTGATCGGCGTCGCCCTGCTGGTCCTCGCCATCGCCGCGGGCGGCTGGGTGCAGAACTCGAGCTGGGCGGGTGCGTTCACCCTCAAGCCCGAAACGCTGGTGTTCTGCCTCATCGGCTACGGCTTCATCGCCTCGATCCTGCCGGTGTGGATGCTGCTGACACCACGCGACTACCTGTCCACGTTCATGAAGATCGGCACGATCGCGCTGCTCGCGATCGGCGTGCTCGTGACCAACCCGTCCCTGCAGAACGAGGCGATCACCAAGTTCGCCTCGACCGGCGACGGCCCGGTCTTCGTCGGCGGGCTGTTCCCGTTCGCCTTCATCACGATCACCTGCGGGGCGCTGTCCGGCTTCCACGCGCTGATGTCCTCGGGCACCACGCCGAAGATGATCCAGAAGGAGTCCCAGGTCCGGCTCGTCGGCTACGGCGCCATGCTCATGGAGTCCTTCGTCGCGGTCATGGCCATCATCGCCGCGTCGCTGCTGGACCCGGGGCTGTACTACGCGATGAACTCGCCCGGTGGCGTGGTCGGCGCGACGTTCCAGAGCGCCGCGACCGCGGTGACCAACCTCGGGTTCACCATCACGCCCGACAGCCTGCAGGCCGCATCCGCGGCCGTCGGTGAACCGACGCTGGTGTCGCGTACCGGCGGCGCACCCACCCTCGCGGTGGGTATCTCCGAGATCTTCTCAGGATTCCTCGGCGGTACGGCGGTGAAGGCGTTCTGGTACCACTTCGCGATCATGTTCGAGGCGCTGTTCATCCTGACGACGGTCGACGCCGGAACCCGAGTCGGCCGGTTCATGCTCCAGGACACGCTGGGCAACATCTGGAAGCCGATCGGCCGGGTCAGCTGGCTGCCCGGCGTGTGGCTGAGCAGCGCGGCCGTGGTCGGCGCATGGGGCTACTTCCTCTACACCGGCGTCACCAACCCACTCGGCGGCATCAACCAGCTCTACCCGCTGTTCGGCATCGCCAACCAGCTGCTCGCCGCCGCGGCGCTGAGTGTTGTCACCGTCGTGCTGGTCAAGAGCGGCCGGCTCAAATGGGCCTGGGTCACCGCCATCCCGATGGCCTGGGTCGTGGCGGTGACGATGACCGCCAGCTACCAGAAGATCTTCTCCGCCGACCCGAAAATGGGCTTCTTCGCCCAGCGTCAGCGCTACGCCGACGCGATCGCACACGGCAAGGTCCTCGCACCCGCCAAGAACCTCGACCAGATGCGGCAGGTCGTCATCAACTCCACGGTGCAGGGCGTCCTGGCGGCGCTCCTCGCGGTCCTGATCATCGTCGTCATCGTGGACGGGGCCAGGGTGTGCCTGCAAGCGATCATCCGGGGCCGGGAACTGCCGACGACCGAGGTGCCGTACGTGGAATCGACGATCGTCGCGCCGTCCGGCCTCTTCGCCACGGCTGACGAGCGGCGGGAACTCGTCGGTGCGGCGACCGGCGACGGGATCGGCGAGCGATGAGTCTCCGGCACCTCCCGGCGCGACTGTGGTGGTATCTGCGCGAACTGGCCGGCGAGACCGGCTACGAGCACTACGTCGTGCACCACCGGGAACACCGCGTGGCGGGAGCCCCGCTGACCCGGCGGGAGTTCGAACGGCGCAAGAGCGGCACGGCCATGCGCTGCTGCTGAGTAGGTGACCGCGTCGCGGCCGGACCGGGTTTCCACCGCCCGGCCGGCCGCGACGGTGGCACCTTCAGCCTCCGCGCGGACGGCGCACAGCCGGCGGCGGTCGGATAGCCGACGTTCCTGGCATCCGCCGCCCGACCGCGCGGCCGCCCGTACACCGCCAGACTTGGCGACCATGACTGCGCCACACCAATCGCCCTACCAGGGCGCTCCATATACCACACCGCCGTACCCGCCGCCGGGTCCCGCGCGCAACCGCAGGAAGGTCCTCGGCCTCGTGCTCGGCCTCGTCGGCGGGATGTTCGCGCTCTGCCTCATCCTCGGCACGGTTCTCGTCCTCGCCGGCCGAAACGGCGACCGGCCGGGCGCCACCGACCCGGCCACCCAGGCGGCCACCCGTGCCGCGAACCCGGCCGCCGGCGGCTACAAGCAGCCCACTGACCCGTGCGCGCTCGCCGACCCGAGCCTGCTCGGCCCGCGCGTCGGCACCGGCGCGGGGGAGCCCGTCGAGGAGAAGACCAGGTTCACCCTCAACGGCTGCGAGTACTTCCTCGCCGCCGCCGACGGCGCCCAGGGGCTCAAGGCGTTCGCCAACGTCGACGGCGACACCGCGGCCCGCTACAACGAGTCCGCCGAGGTGTACCCGAAGATCTCCGGCTTCGACGACGAGAAGGTCACCGGCTGCGGCTCGCTGGGCTTCTACACCAGGCGGCTCAGCGCCGGCGACAAGCGCATCGAGGCGATCCTCGTGTGCGTCGACCAGAACCTGTACGTCGAGGTCCGTTTCACCGCCGGCGGCACCGAGCCCTGGGACTCCGACGCCATGAAGACGAACATGGCCGCCCTCGTCAACGGCATGATGACGAAGGTCCCGAAGGCATGACGGCGTGGGCCGGGCCGTCGCGGCCCGGTCCCTCGCTCGAGCGCCGGCTCGCCGCGGGCCACCCGGTCAGAAGCGGGCCGTGGCGCCGGAGAGGCATGACCCCCTGGCCGCCGGCGATCAGCCCATCACGCGGGCGGGCTGAATTCGGTGCGCGAGGGGTTTGCGGGGCGGCACCGGGGAAGTGCGCTCATGCGCCGCGGCGGCCCCGTGGCGTGGGTGAGCAGGGCCAGGAGTCAGCGCCAGGAGATCCGGTCCGAGGTGGGTCATGAGAGTGCGCACCGCCGTCACGGGTATGTCGCTCATCGTCGTCGTGGGGGTCTCGATCATCCTCGTGGGGCGACTGCACCATTGGCACGGGGCAGCACGGCACCACGGTGCGCCACGACCGAGCGGCGCAGCGCAACAGTCCGGGTTCCACGTGGCCAACGGGCGCCTCTACGACGCCAACAACCACGAGTTCGTCATGCGTGGCGTGGGTCAGAACCACGCCGTGTTTCCGGAGAAGACGCCCCGGATGTTCAGCGACGTCAAGGCGATGGGCGCCAACACCGTACGGGTCGAGTTGTCCACCGGCGTGGTCGGGAAACGCAACGACGCCGCCGACGTCGCGCACGTGATCGCCCTGTGCCGGCAGAACCGCCTCATCTGCGTCCTGGTGGTGAACGACACCACGGGCTGGGGTTACCGCCCGGAGGCCATCCCGCAGGCACGGGCGGTGGACTACTGGATCAGCATCCGCAAGGCGCTCATCGGCCAGGAGAAGTACGCCATCCTCGACGTCGCGAACGAGCCGTACGTCCTGGACAACTTCCGCACCTGGCCCGGCGACACGACGGACTCGATCCGCCGCCTGCGCCGGGCGGGCATCCGGCACACCCTCATGGTCGATGCGCCCGACTGGGGCCAGGACCTGTCGTTCACCATGCGCGACCACGCCGCCGAGGTCTTCGCCGGCGACCCGGAGCACAACACCGTCTTCTCCATCCACATCTACGGCGCTTTCAGCCGGGCCACGAACATCCACGACTACGTCGGGCGGTACCTGAAGGCGAAGCTCCCCATCGCGGTGACCGAGTTCGCGTACACCCACCAGGACGGCGACGTCGACGAGGACGCGATCATGTCCGAGGCGCAGGCGCAGGGCATCGGCTACCTCGCCTGGTCCTGGAGCGGCAACAGCGGCGACGTCAGCAACCTCGACATGGCGAACCAGTTCAACGCCAAGTCGCTCACCTGGTGGGGCCGGCGAGTGTTCGACGGCCCCAACGGCATCCGGCAGACCTCCCGTGAGGCGACCGTCTTCACGCCGTAGTGAACAAACCTTGACATTCGGGTGGGGAACTATTCTCATCGATGTATGCGTAGGTGGAGAGGTCTGGCGATCGGCGCCGGGTGCGTGGCGGCCACCGTGGTGGCGATCTCCGCGATGGTGCCGCCGGCCAGCGCCGGCGCGAACCCTGTCGGCGATCCGGGGTTCGAGTCCGGCCTGTCCGGGTGGTCGTGCAGCGGCACGGCGAGCGCCGCGACGGGCACCGTCCATTCCGGGGCGTACGCGCTGAAGGCGACGCCCAGCGCCAGTGACACGGCCCAGTGCACCCAATCCGTGCCGGTCTCGCCGAACACGACGTACACGCTGACGGCGTGGGTGAACGGCAGTTACGTGTACGTCGGGGCCTCCGGCGCGAGCATCTGGACCCCGTCCACCGGTGGGGCGTTCCAGCAGCTCACGACGTCCTTCACGACCTCGTCCACGACCACGAGCGTGACGGTGTTCGTGCACGGGTGGTACGGGCAGCCGACGTACTACGCCGACGACTTCGTCCTGGCGGCCGGCTCGGGCGGCGGCGGCACGACGGCGCCGCCCACTCCCACTCCCACGACGCCGCCGCCGACCTCCGCTTCGGCCAGCCCGACGCCGGCCAAGAGTCCGTCGCCGTCGCCGACCGGTGGCACGGGTCCCGGTGCGAGCCTCGCGGCCTGCCCGTTCTGGTCGACCGTCACCCCACCGGCCCGGGTCGTCGGGCCGAGCCACAACGCGACGAGCCAGGGACCGCTGATCAGCCTGAGCGGCCGGCTTCCCGCGCCGTCCACGGTGACCGGTGCGCTCAGCGGCTCGAGCGTGACGATCACGTTCAGCCGGGTGCCGGGCGCCGCGGCGTACCGGGTGTGGCGCAACAGCCAGTCGATCGGCTGGGTCGACGACTGGGGCCAGGCGACGCTGTCCGTGACCGACAGCGCACCGTGCCGCAGCGCGCACTACACGTTCGCGGCGCTGCGCTCCGACGGCAGCGACGCCTCCACCGGCGCGCTGTCCGAGCCGTACATCCTCGCCGACAGCGGGGCCGTCCAGCCGTACGCCATTGCCGCCGGGACCCAGTTCGAGTACGAGATCACGTCGTACAACGACCTCGGCCAGACGGCGAGCGGCATCAACACCGCGCTGGGTATCTGCGCGGTCGACACGCGGTACATCCCGTGGGGAACCCGCTTCAAGGTGGACGGGTACGGGTACTGCTACGCGGCCGACATCGGCACCTGGATCCAGGGGCAGATCGTGGACGTGTGGCTCCCCGGCGCCGAGGCCGACAACTGGGGCGTGCAGCGGCGAACGATCACCATCCAGTGAAGTGCCCGGTGTGGTTTCGCCGCCTGGACCTTCCGGCGGTGGCCGGCCGGGCCGGCACCGCGGCCGGAGTCACCCGGCCGGCAGCGCAGGGTCACGGCTGCCGACCGGTTGCGTAACACCGGAACGGCAGGCCCATGGGCTGATCGCGGGAGGGGTCATCGGCCGATGGGACGGAAGCGGGGGCCGCTAATACGCGACTCGAAAAAAGGCCTTACCATCGGCTGATGAAGAACACGGCGAGCAGCGCGCCGACGGCGCCGCGGCGGGCGGCGCCGCGTGGACCCGGTCGGGCAGGCGGTGGCGCGGTGCTTGCCGTCGCCGATCAGGCCGTCCACATAGGAGGCTCCGGCGCCTCGAGCCTGGGTGACGGTGATGATGTGCGGGGTGGTGCTGATGGTGCGATTACCGGCCGCGGTTGAGCTGTGCCCACACGTGGTTGCCCGGCCACACGTCAGGTGATCAGGTTGGGACCTACCTGCTCCAGCTTCGTGGACGTGATCAACCAGTGACCGCGTTCGTCGCGGCGGTAGGTCTCGTAGCAGTAGCCTCGCTGGACGAACGGGTCGCCCTGCTTGACCTGGATCACATTCTCCGCCGACCAGACGGCCGATGCGGTCCCGGGGCCAGTAAACTCGATCTCTGAAGTGTGGCAGTAGTGGGCCGAGCGGCCCCCGTCGAGCAGGGCCTTGATCCGCCCCACAAAGTCGTCGGGCGAACGGACGTCACGCATGCTGGTCGAGCCGAACTGGCAGTCGTCGGCGAACAAGGCCCGAAACGCCGCCCAGTCCTGCTGGTCGGCGTAACGGCAGTACCTCGCCCGCACCTGACGCACACGCTCAAGTTCCACAAGGTCATCGTGTTGCACGATACTCCCAGGCGTCGATGAAATAATTCCCGGATACTGTATGCCATGATAAGCTAAGACGAGATAGAGATGGAGTGCGTGAACGTGATCCCCGCTACCGCAAGAAGCGGCCTGGCCGTAGGCCGGAGCGAGGCCGTGCCACGAGTCACCAACGTTCGCCTTGGCACGCAGATCGCCGAACTCGTCCGTGACGACATCCTCTTCGGTCGTTTACCGGCCGGCGCCGCAATCAGTCAGACAATCCTGTGTGAACGTTACGGGACCAGTCGAATGCCGGTGCGTGACGCGCTGCGTCAGCTCAGTCACGAAGGCTTCGTCTACGACGACGGCAAGGGTCACTCGATCGTCGCGGCAATCAGCCGCGAGGACATCCAGGACACCTATGTCATCGAGGGGATCCTGTGCGGGCTGGCCGCCCGACGGGTTGCTGACAACCATGATCCGGAGCAGATCCTGGAGCTCCGGGACTTCCACCGGCGCATGGTCGCCGCGATGGAAGGCGATGACGTCGACCTCATGACGGAACTCAACTGGCATTTCCACCGCCGGGTCAACCAGATGGCGGGCTCGCCGAAACTGCTTGCCGTGTTGCGTTCGCACACGTTGCGGCTGCCCCGTGCTTTCCTGCGCGAGAGCCCGACGTGGATGAAGCGCGCCAATCGGGAGCACGCGAGCATCGTCGCCGCCATTGCCAAGGGCGACAGTGCCAAGGCCGACATGCTGATGAGTGCCCACGTGGCGTCGGTCGGCACCCACATTGCCGATCATCTCAACAGCAGCCCCAGCTGATGCGGCACACCGTGAGCCGGTGCACGACGGCCGGCTCACCGTCATAGCAGTATGGTGTTGCGCGGCAGCATGCCGTGCATGTGTCCACCGTGGATGGTTGCTGGCTCCGGGGCGTAGAGCGGATCGAGCGGATGCGCCCCCCGGTGAGAGCTCGGCGTTGAACATGGCGTGCCGGTGTCCGGTTGATCTTCCCGGAAGGTCCGCCGTCATGTAGGCATGGTGATGGCCCGGCGCATGGCCGGGCTTCTTCCGGGTGCTGGCGCCGGTAGCGCAGCTGGCGCGCTCGCCGTCCCGGGAATCGTCGCTGATCTCGCGGCACGGCCGGATCCGAGATCGCTTCGCCGCCGCCGTCGGGCGAGCATCACCGCCTCGGCAGGCCGCCGAGCGGACCGAGGAACGCTGCCGGCGGATGGACGCGAGGTTCACTGCGAGACCTGCGGGGGCCGGAGAGTGAGACCCTCCGGCCGCCCGACACGACACTCGTTCCCTATTGACGCACCATGTGGGCGGCCCGAAATGCGGGGCCCAGGCCGGTCAGCGAAGCAGCCCGAGGGCGTCCTTGCCGCGAGCGGAGGACTCGAACCAGTCGACGGGTGGCAACGAGGCGTTGTACACCTGCGCGGCATTGCCCACGCAGATGTTGAAGACGTCCTCGACCGGCAGGTGCGCCAGCTGCGACTCGAGCACCTTCTGGGTGTCCGGCCAGGTGCTGTCGCCGTGCGGGTAGTCGCACTCGACGAGCACGTTCTGCGAGCCGATCGTGTCCAGGTTGCGGAACGCCGACGGGTCCTCGAGCGAGGCGAACCAGAAGTTGCGCAGCAGTACCTCCGCGGGGCTCGGCTCGCCCGCCTTCCACACCTCCGAGATCTCCAGCTGCCGGTGTGTGCGCGCCAGCCGCTCCAAGGACATCGGCACCCACGAGGCGCCACCCTCGGAAAGGACGATCTTGATGTTCGGGAACCGCACCGGAATCCTCGAATACACCCAGTCGACGCTGGCGACGATCGCATTCACCGGGAACAGTGCGATCAGCACCTCGACCGGGCTCTTGGGATCCGGAAGGGTCACCATGCCCGACGATCCGACGTGCAGGTTGATCGCCGTGCCGGTCTCCTCACACGCGGCGAAGAACGGGTCCCAACTTCTGTCGTGCAGGGAAGGGAACCCGGCCGTCAGCGGATTCTCCGAGAAGCTGACGGCCTTGAAGCCGCGCTCGGCGTTTCGCCGAATCTCCTGCGCGGCCACCTGCGGGTCGTTGAGCCACGGCAGCTGGCAGGGGATCAGCCGATCCGGGTCGGCGGCACACCACTCCTCGATCATCCAGTCGTTGTATGCCTTGATGCTGGCGAGGCCCACTTCCCGGTCGCGGATCTGGCTGAGCCTGCGGCCGGCGAAGCCCCAGATCACCGAGGGAAAGCAGACGGATCCCCACGCGCCGACGAGGTCCATCTCCTTCAGCCGCAGCCTCGAGTCGGAGACGCCCGCCCGGAAGTCGTCGAGGGTCTGCGCCGCGCCGTTCCACTCGGTCACCGGACGACCCACCGCGCCGTTGACCGTGCCGATCGGCAGCTGCTCGTCCTCGACCAACCAGTACGGGATCTCCGGATCGCCGTTGTAGCCGTATTCGACCCGCGGCGCGGCGTCCCGGAGGTGGCTCGGGAAGCGGTCGCGGAAGGTCGTCACCGGCTCCAGTACGTGGTCGTCCACCGAGATGAACGGGAACCAGACCTCCCTGGGTTCGGGGTCCGGTAGCAGCGTCACCGTGTCCCTGCGCGCGCTGCGACTGCGGGAGCGCGCCGACGTCGCCATGTCCGTCATACCGTTCACTCTGGACTCCATTCTCCACCGTGCCTCGTGTCGGCTGGATCACTAGACAGAGTATCCTGTATCCAGTTACTGTCAACCGATGTTTCAGTCCATCGATAGAACGACCTTGAGGCGGCCGGGCGCCGGCCGGGCGGCCAGGTCGAACGCCGACTGCGGGCCTTGGTCGTGACACGGCACGACCGCCGAGACGTAGGTGTCCAGCAGCCCGGAATGACGCTGGAGGTAGGCGCCCGCGTCGCGCAGCACCCGCTGCCGGTCCCGGGTCACGCCCGCGTCCAGGCGAAGGTTCTTGCGCAGGAAGGCCAGCATCGGGAACGGGTAGAAGGCGTCGTCCGGCATGCCGAAGTAGAAGACCGATCCGCCGAAACGAACGGCCTCCACCGCGTCCACGAGCGTCGAAACCTGATGGCCGATGGCCTCCACCACGATGTCCGGCCGCGCGTCGCCCAAGGACCGTCGCCACTGCGTCGTCGAGGCGTTGACCACCTCGTCGATGCCGTAGTGCCGGCCGAGCTGCGCCCGGTCCACCAGGTCCACCCCGACGACCCGGCGGGCGCCGCGCTGCTTGAGGACGTGACTGAACAGCAGACCAATCGGCCCGAGCCCGAGGACCGCGACGTCTGCTCCCGCCGGGTCCCGCATCCGCTCCACGGCGTAGAGCACGCAGGCCAGCGGCTGCAGCACCACCGCCTCGGCGGGCCGCAGGCCGGCGTCGAATCCCGCCACGCTGTCGCCGGCCGTCACGCAGTACTCGGCCAGGGCGTCGAAGCCGGTCGCCCAGCCCACCACCGTCGATCCCACTTCGTGATCCGGATGCCGCGAAGCCACCACCTCGCCGACCACCTCGTGCATCGGAAACCCGGCATCCGGCGTTGCATCGGCCTCGGTGCGGCCCATCGGCCATCCGTTGCGGAAGTGCGGCAGGTCGCTGCCGCAGACGCCGCCCGCCAGCATGCGCAGCAGCACGCTGCCCTCGGGCATGGCTTCGGCGTCCGGATCGGCGACCTCGACGCGTCGCAGCGTGGCCGGCGCGCACAACTGGTAAGCCCACATGTGTTTCCTCCGGAGGTTGTGAAATGAAGGCCTATGAAGCCCTGGCGGAGTCGTTGTTCCGGTGTGGCGTGCGGACGATGTTCGGCGTCCTCGGCGACGCGAACATGCAGTACGTGTCGGCCTTCACGGACCAGCAGTCCGCCCGGTTCGTGGGGGCCGTCGTGGAAGGCAGCGCGGTCGGGATGGCCGACGGCTTCCACCGGGCCACGCAGGAGCTCGGCGTGGTCAGCGTGACCCACGGGCCCGGGTTCACCAACGCGCTCACGGCGCTCACCGAGGCGGTCCGTGCGCGCAGCTCGCTGCTGCTGCTGACCGGCGCACCGGCGGTGCGGCGCCACCATCCGCAACAGCTCGACCTTCAGGCCGGGGCCAGGCTGGCCGGAGCCGACTACTGGCGGGTCCTCAAGGCCGAGCACCTGGCAGACGACCTCCACAACCTGGCCGGACGCGCGGTGCGCGACGGGCAGGCCATCGTGGTCGACGTCCCGTTCGAGTTGCTCGATGCCCAGGTGCCGGCGCCGACGCGCACCGCGCCGCGCGCCCGCCGGCCGGTGATTCCCGCCGACGAGGAGGCGTTGGACCAGGCGCTGGGCATCGCCTTCAGCGCGCGCAAGCCGGTGATCCTCGCCGGCCACGGCGCCGTGCTCGCCGATGCCGGCGACGAGCTGCGGGAGCTGGCGGCCGTGCTGCGTGCCCCGCTGTGCACCACCCTGCTGGCCCGTGATCTGTTCCGCGATGCCGAGTTCAACCTCGGCATCATGGGCACGCTGTCGACCGACGTGGCCAGTCAGGTGCTGGCCGACGCGGACTGTCTGCTCGTCTTCGGGGCCGGCCTCAACGGGTACACGACGCTCGAGGGCGAGCTGCTGGGGGACCGGGCCGTCGTGCGCTGCGATGCCGACCCACGGGCGCAGTTCCGCCGCGGCGACCACGGACACTTCGTGCTGGGCGACGCCAAGCTGGTCGCCCGATCCATGGTGGACGCGCTGTCCGGTGTGGACCGGCCGGCGACGGCGTCGCTGTGCACCGAGGCCCTCGCGAAGCAGCTCGCCTCGGCACACCCCCGCGACGACTTCGAAGACTCCTCGACGCCACGTCACCTCGACATGCGCACCGCCGTGATCGACCTCGACGAACTGCTGCCGCCGGACCGCTTCGTCGTCACGGACGCGGGCCGCTTCATCCAGGCGGCCTGGCGCTACCTGCACGTGGGGAAGCCGGGCCGCTTCACCCATGCCACGAACTTCGGGTCCATCGGCCTCTCGCTCGGCCTCGGTCTCGGCGTTGCGCTCGCCGACCCGTCCCGGCCCACCGTGGTCGTCGCCGGGGACGGCGGCACGATGATGAACCTGATCGAGTTCTCCACCGCGGCGCGGGAGCGACTGCCGCTGGTCCTCGTCGTGCTCAACGACGGCTCGTACGGTGCCGAGTACACCAAGCTGGAGCAGTTCGGGTTGGACCCGGCACTGTCCCTGATGCAATGGCCGGACCTGGCCCGCGTCGCCGAGGCGCTCGGTGGGCACGGCGTGACCGTCCGGACGCGCACGGAGCTTGCGGAGGCCGTCGGGACCGCCGGGGCCGGTCAGCTGCCGCTGCTGATCGACGTCCAGGTCGACCCCCGGGTCGACATCACCGCGCGGCGGCAGCGCCCCCGGTGACCTGCGTCCGAGACTCGTTGCCGTAGTCGTCGGGGAACTCGAGTGACTCGGGGGCGCGACCGCGCGGATCAGGCGGTGACCCACTGCGCCTGATGCGTGCCGAGCGCGACCGGCGCGCTGCGGTAGAACGGCGGGGTGAGGCCCATCTGGACGACCGGACCCACGTAGTCGAGCCTGCCGAGCTCGGTCTGCCAGGCCAGCATCGCCCCGCCGTCCAGCGGCGTGCCCGCCGGCGGCGCCTCCGGCAGCACGCCCACCCGGAACAGCCACTCGAGCGTCTGACACAGGGAGGCCCGGACATGCCAGGAGCCGCCTACGCTCGCCCGTAGGTTCAGCGCGACCAGGGCGCCGTAGGCGGCGAGATAGCCGGTGACGTAGTCGGCGAAGGGCGTCGGGAGCAGCCGGGGGTCACCGTCCGGCCCCTGCTCCACCATCACGCCGGTCGCCGCCTCGGCCGTCTGCTCCCAGCCGGCCCGGTCGCGCCAGGGACCGCCCGGGCCGTAGCAGTTGACCGAGACGTAGACGATCCCCGGCCGGCGGGCGACCGCGTCGGCCAGGCCCACGCCACGCCGCTGCAGGGATCCCCATCGGTAGCCGTCGCAGATCACGTCGGCCTGTTCGACCAGCCCGTGCAACCGGTCGCGTCCCTCGGGCCGGTCCAGGGAGATCCAGCAGGTTCGCTTGCCATGACCGGTGTCGGTGGAGGACGGCACGCTGAAGGGCAGTCCCGGCCCGCTGACGAGCAGGACCTCGGCGCCGTGCTCGCCGAGGGTGCGTGCACAGGTCGGGCCGGCCAGTACCCGGGACAGGTCGAGCACCCGCACCCCGTCCAGCGGGGCGGTCCCCGGCGGCAGCGGTTCCGGGTCGCTGTCGCCCACCCGCACGATCTCCACCGCCGGCAGGCCGCTCACGTACTGACCCTGCGGATGGTCCAGCCACTCCTGCCGGGTGCGCACGCGGGCGGCCGAGACCCGGCGCTGCGCCAGCGCGTCTTCCAGCGCCTGCGCCGGCCAGGTCGCCGTGGCGGCGGCCACCGACGCCCGGTCGTCAGGGCAGCCGAGCACCTCCAGGATGCCGTCGCGCAGCCCCGGAAAGAGGCCCTGCAGGAAGATCCAGCCTCCGTCGGCGCAGCGGTAGCGCCCCACCGTCGCCTCATCGGAGAGCGGCAGTGGGGCACCGTCCAACCGGGCCAGGTACAGCGAGGACAGCATCCGCGCCGCCGCGAGCACGTCCACTGTCACCACCTGTCCCTGCCCGGTGCGCAGCTCGTGCAGCCGAGCCGCCTGCTGGCCGCACAGCGCCAGCGCCACCGCACCGACTTCGGCCAGCGGAAGGCGGCTGGGGTAGACCGGGTCCGCGCCGGTGATCGTCAACGCAGACGATTCCGCCAGGGGCGTCTGCATCGCGGCGAGGATCGACCCGAGACGTGCAGCATCCACAGGAACAACCTTTCTTTCGCGCCTTCGCGCTGTCGCGGGACCGCGGTTGGGTGGGCCGTCAGTCGCCGTCGGCGTCCCGGCCCGCCGACGCGTGCGTCAGGGGCGCAGAGGCCGGCCGAGGGGGAGCCTGCTCGGCGGTGTCCCCGCGCATTCGGTACCGGCGCAGCAACTTGTTCGTCCACAGTGAGGCGGTCCCGACCAGACCCCGCGGCGCCATCAGCATCACCAGCACGATGATGACCCCGTTGATGATGCCGGGAGCCGACCGCGAGATCCCGCCGCCGATGTCCGGCAGGATGACGGTGAACAGACCGCCGACGAGCGCACCGCTGATCGTGCCCAGGCCGCCCAGGACGATGCCCGTGAGCATCGTGATCGAGATCGTGAACGACACGCTCTCCGGACCGATGTAGCCCAGCAGCATGACCTGCAGGCCGCCGGCGTAGCCCGCGAAGACGGCGCTGGTCGCGAACACCGTTGCCTTCACCCGCGACAGCGACACCCCCATCGAGGCCGCCGCGATCGGGTTGTCCCGCACCGACATGATGGCCAGCCCCCAGCGTCCACGCACCAGGTTGGCGCCGAGCGCGAACACGACGATCGCGCAGAGCACGATCACCAGGTAGAGGAACTGGTCGGCGGTGAGCCCCAGCCAGGACGGCGAGGTCGGCTGGTCGGCCGTCGGCACGATGATGCCCGGAGTGCCTCCGCTCAGCGACTTGAACTGCTGCAGGAGCTGCGGGAAGGCGAAGGCGAGCGCCACCGTGATCAACGACAGTGACATGCCCGAGAACCGCAGTGCCGGCACGCCGACGATGACCCCGGCGACGGCACAGAGCACGATCGCGAGGAGGATCGCCATGGGGTAGGACATGCCGTAACGGGTCACGCAGATGGCCGTGGTGTAGGCGCCGATGCCGAAGAACGCCCCGTGCCCCAGCGAGATCTGGCCGTTGTAGCCGGTGAGCAGGTTGAGCCCGAGCATGGCGATGGCCCACGTCGCGGCCGTCGCGAGCTGGAAGAGCCGGAAGTCGGGCAGGATCCACGTCAGTGCCACCGCCACGACGGCGAGCACCAGGAAGACGGTCCGCTTGTCTTTCATACCCGCACCACCGGCGGCCGGCCGAAGATCCCGTTGGGCCGCAGAAGCAGGACGACAGCGATCAGGCCGAACGCGATCACCAGGCTCAGGCTGTTGCCGTACGGGTGCCAGTACGTGCTGAGGAACGCCTGGAGCAGGCCGACCGTCAGCCCGCCGACCACTGCGCCGACCGGCGAGTCGAGCCCGCCCAGCACCGCGCCGGCGAAGGCGAACACGAGTACCGAACCCATGATGTTGGGTTGCAGCCCGAGGGTCTGCGCCGACATGGTGCCGGCGATTGCCCCCAGCGCGCAGGCCAGCCCCCATCCCACGCCGAGCATGGTGCCGACGGAGATGCCGACCAGCTTGGCCGACGGCGCGTTCATCGACGCCCCGCGCAGGCCCAGACCCAGCTTGGTGTACCGGAACAGGGCGAAGACCAGCCCCAGCGCGGCGCAGAGCACGGCGACCAGCACGATGGTGTCCCAGCTGATGATCGCGCCGCCCACCTGCAACGGACTGGTCGGCCAGGGCGTCTGCACGATCTTGGTGACGGTCCCGAACATCTGGCCCGCCCCGGAGTTCACCACGAAGAACAACCCCAGCGTGATGATGATCAGCGTCAGTGGCGGCGCCGCCTCGACCCATCTGATGATGGCGCGTTCGATGACGAAGCCGATGACGAACGAGATCAGGATGGCCATGATGAACGCCACCACCCAGGGCATGCTGTCGATGCCGAAGGGACGGAAGCCCCGGTTCTGCAGCTCCCAGGCGACGAACGCGGAGAGCATGGCCAGCTCCCCCTGGGCGAAGTTGGGGATGTTGGTGGCGCGGTGCACCATGATCAGGGCCAGCGCGAGCGCGGCATAGATCGCCCCGCTTGCGAGCCCGTCGAATATTGCCTGCAGGAAAGGTCTCATCTCAAACACCTAGGTATGAGCGTTGGATGGCGGGGTCGTTGCGCATGCTCTCCGCGCTGCCGGACCGGATGATCCGGCCGACTTCCATGAGGTGGGCCCCGGTGGCGATCTCCAGGGCGACGTGGGCGTTCTGTTCGACGACGACGGCGGTCACGCCGAAATCCGCGACGACGGTGGCCAGGGCGGCGTACACCTGACGTACCACCAGTGGGGCCAGGCCCAGCGACGGCTCGTCGAGCAGCAGCAGCCGGGGCTCGGACATCAACGCCCGGCCGATCGCCAGCATCTGCTGCTCGCCACCGGACAGCGAGCCCGCCCGCTGGCTGCGCCGGGTGGCCAGCGCCGGGAACAACTCGTACATGCGGCTCATGTCGCGGCGGATCGCGGCCCGGTCGGAGCGGCGCCAGGCGCCGATCTCCAGGTTTTCCTCGACGGTCAGGCCGACGAAGGTGCCACGTCCCTCCGGCACGTGCGCCACGCCCAGCCGGGCGATCTTCTCCGGGGCCAGGCGGGTGATGTCCTTGCCCGCGATGCGGATCGACCCCTTCACCGTCGGCAGCATTCCGCTGATCGCGCGCAGCAGCGTGGTCTTCCCGGCGCCGTTGGACCCCAGCACGGAGACCACGGCCCCGTCGTCGACCGTCATGCTGACGTCGCGCAGGACGCGGACCAGACCGTAGCCGCCGTTGAGCTCGGAGATCTCGAGCAGCGTCATTCCCCACCTCCGAGATACGCCGCGATGACGGCCGGAATCTCACTGACCTCCGCGGGGGTGCCGGCCGCGATGGTGCGGCCGAAGTTGAGCACCGTCACCCGGTCGCACAGCTTCATGACCAGGCCCATGTGGTGCTCCACGAGCAGGATCGTCAGCGACCGCGAGGAGCGCACCCGGCGGATGAGCTCCATGAACTCGTCGACCTCTTCGTGCGACAGCCCGCCGGCCGGCTCGTCCAGCAGCAGCAGCGAGGCTCCCGAGACCAGGGCGCGGGCGATCTCGATCCTCTTGAGGGTGCCGTAGGGCAGCTCGCTGATCCGCAGGTCCGCCACGGCGGAGAGGCCCAGCTCGGCCATCGCCGCGTCGGCCTGCTCCCTGACGGCCGTCTCCTCGCGCAGCACCTGCGGCAGCCGCAGGGCGTTGGAGACCCAGCCGGTCTGGCGTGTCCGGTGCAGCCCGACGATCACGTTCTCCCGCGCCGTCAGCTGCGGGAAGAGCGCCAGGTTCTGGAACGTGCGGCTGATGCCGTGGTTGGCGATGCGGTCCGGCCGCAGCCCACGCAACTGCTGGCCGCGATACTCGATGCTGCCGGCGTCGGCCTGGTACACCCCGGTCAAGCAGTTGAACAGCGTCGTCTTGCCCGCGCCGTTGGGCCCGATGAGCGCGGTGATCTCGTTCTCGTAGGCGGTGACGGACGCCTCCGAAAGCGCGACCAGACCGCCGAAGCGCACCGTCAGTCCAGAGACCTCCAGCGCGACCGGGTCCGCGTGGCCGCCCGCATTGGCGGCGGTGGCGGTGCTCACTGCGGCCTCAGGGTGGACATGACGTCGCGGTAGAAGCGGATCAGGATGGCCGAGTCGAACGGGAGGAAGAAGCCACGCACGCCCATCTGCTCGTACCGGGCCACCGCCTCCTGCACCCGGGCGGGACCGGTCCCCGCGCCCATGATGTTCACGAAGACGGCCACCGAGTGCTTCGAGGCCTGCTCGACCGCCCGCTGGACCATCTCGTCCATCTCCGGGTGGGTGTAGTCGTTGGGATGACCGAACTCGTTGGCCAGGTCGCTCATCCCGAGGAAGACCGCCTGCAGCCCGTCCACCGTCACGATGTCCTCGAGCTGTTCGGCCGCCAGCCTGCTCTCGATCAGCGGCAGCAGCCACGCGTGGGCGTGCTCGTTGGCCGTCTGCTCGTCCAGGCCCGCACGTTCCTCGGGTGTGCCGTGCGCCTCGAACTCGAACTTGGGCAGGTAGATGCGCCGGTGCGAGTTGGTGGTCGGATGCAGGGCGGACGCGACCTGTTCCGGCGTCTCCAGCGACGCCATCACCACGTCCGCGCCGATGGAGACCGCGCGCAGGACGTCCGTCGCGATGTGGTGGTCGACCATGTCCCGGCGGCCGGACCACGGGTAGGACGGTACCCGGATCATGGTGCTCATGCCGTACCGCTCGGCGGCCAGCGCCATCGCCGACGCGGTGCGCCAGTCGAGTGCGCCGAGCATCATGTCCATGCACATGAAGTCCAGTCCGAGCGAGCCCATGATCTCGACTACCTCGGGCTGGTTGATCAGGGTGAACGCCCCGTAGGTACTGCCCCCGCTGGCAAGTTGGGAGAACATCTTGGTTCGCATCAGAACCCCTTGTGGTCGGTCGACCGCGTCCGATGCGGGGACGCGGTCGACAAGCTCATGTGGAGTCACGCGGCGCTCAGCTGGGAGCGACCGCGGGGCCGAGGCGGTACGGCGGCAGCGGTCCGACATCCGGGTTGTGGCCCCGCAGCAGGTCGGCCTGCACGGCGGTGAGGGAGTCCAAGGTCCAGGGCCGGACGGTCGTCTGTGCCGAGACGACTTCCCAGCCCTGCAGCAGTTCCACCCGGCCTCCTTCCGCGACCAGGACCTGACCGTTGAGGGTGGCGGCCTCTTCGGTTGCCAGCCAGACGGTCGCCGCCGCGGCGTGCTCAGGGGCGAGCCGGTCGAGCTCGGCCGGCGGACCTTGACGACGGCTCTCCTCGGCGGCTACCGCGGTCGGGTTGAACTTGGCGTTCGCGGCGTGCCAGAGCCGGGTGCGGGCGACCGGAGCGACCGCGTTGACCCGGACGCCGACGTCGATGAGCTCGCGGGCCAGCGCCAGCGTCAGCCCGATGACGCCCATCTTTGTGGCGGCGTAGGCCGACTTGTTCGCCTCGCCGTACAGGCCGCCGCGGGAGGACGTGTTGATGATGACGGCGTTGACCGGCTGGCCGGACTTCTGGTACTGCGCGCGCCAGAACTCAACGGCGTGGCGGATCGGGGCGAAGGTGCCCTTGAGGTTGACGTCGACGACGACGTTCCAGTCCGCCTCGCTGGTGTCGCACAGGGGCGCGTGCCTGCTCACCCCGGCGTTGTTGATCAAAATGTCCAGGCCGCCGAACTGGTCGATGGCGGTCTGGATCATGTGCCGGGCGCCATCCCACGACCCGACATCGTCGTGGTTGGCCACCGCGATCCCGCCACCGGCCACGATCTCGGCGACGACGCTGTCGGCGACCCGACTGTCTGAACCGTCGCCGGCCGTGCTCGTGCCCAGGTCGTTGACGACCACCCGGGCGCCCTCAGCGGCGAGCAACATGGCCTCCGCGCGGCCGATGCCGGTTCCGGCACCGGTCACGATGGCGACCTTGGAATCGAACCTGCCCATCTGTGCCCCCTTCTGCGGGCGCCGGAGGACCTCGGCGCCCGCAGCTCGTCGGGTTACTTGTCCAGATCGAGTTGCAGCATGCGGATGGCGTTGCCGCGCGAGACCTTGTAGATCTGCTCATCCGTGAGGTACTTGAACATGTCCAGCGCCGTAGCCGCGGTGTTCGGCCACGTCGAGTCGGTGTGCGGGTAGTCGACCTCGAAGGTCGTGTTGTCCTCGCCGATCGCCTCGAGGTTCTTCATGCCGTAGTAGTCGCGGAAGAAGCACCCGTAGACCTGGCGCCGGTAGTAGTAGGACGGCGCCTCGGGCAGCGTGCTGCCCACGCCGTTCCACGTCCGGTGCTGCTCCCAGATCTCGTCGGCCCGCTCCAGCTGGTAGGGAATCCAGCCGACCTGGCTCTCGGAGTAGGCAAGTTTCAGGTTCGGGAACTTGACCAGCACCCCGGAGAACAGGTACTCCATCAGCGAGGTGATCGCGTTGTTGGAGGTCAGGCTCACGCCGACGGCGATCGGCGCCTCGGGCGCGATGAAGTGTGCCTCCATGCGCGAGGACGACCCGATGTGCATGCAGACGACCGTCCCGGTCTCGTGGCACGCCTGGAAGAACGGGTCCCAGTAGCCCGAGTGGATGGACGGGTAGCCCAGGAAGTACGGGCTCTCGCTGAAGGTCACCGCGCGCACGCCACGGGCGGCGTTGCGACGCACCTCGTCCGCGGCCAGCTGCGCGTCCCAGAGCGGGACCATGGCCAGCGGCGCGATGCGGCCACCCGACTGTCCGGCCCACTCCTCGACCTGCCAGTCGTTGTAGGCCTTGATGCAGAGCAGGCCGAGATCCTTGTCCTTGCCCTCGCTGAACTCCTGCCCGCAGAAGCGCGACATCTGCGGGAAGCAGAGCGAGACCTCGACGTGGTTCATGTCCATGTCCGCGATGCGGGCCTTCAGGTCGTAGCACCCGGGGCGCATCTCGTCGAAGTTCGTCTGCTCGGTGTTGCGCAGGTCCGGGGGCAGGCCCACGCCCGCGATGGTCCTCAGGATCGGCTTGACCACGTCGCCGTAGACCCAGACGTCCGTGATCTTGCCATCGGCGTCCTCGTCCGCGACGTACTGGCCGGACCCGACACGCCGGGCCTTGCCCATCTTGCGCCGCTCGTAGTGCGGCGCGGCATCCTTGTACTTCTTGGGCAGCCGGCTCGTCCACACGTCGCGTGGCTCGACAACGTGGTCGTCCACGCTGATGAACCATGGCAGGCTCTCGGCGGTCAAGTCGGTGCGTTCGGTCAGTTCGGGCATGGTGTGCGTCCCTTCCTCCGGGTTCCGGGCTGGGCGGGCGTGCTTGGTCTCATCTCGACAGCCGACCCATCAGGTCGGCGTAACGGTCCAGTCTTGGCATCACCACCTCGCGATCGGCCGACGGAAGCCAGTAGACCCATCGATCAACCCCGGCCTCCGCCTGCTCCCGCGCGTCGTCATAGTCGGGTCGGGCCGCGAACAGGGTGACCCGAGGGCGGGGCCGCCCGGCCGCCGCCGCGCGCTCCCGCAGATCGGCGATCTGCTTGCGCAGCAGCGCGTTGTCACGCGGGTCTGAGGGCATCCACTCGTCGCCGAGGCGCACTGTCCTGGCCCGGGCGGCCGCCCCGTTGCCGCCGACGAGGATCGGCGGGTGTGGTGCCTGGACGGGTTTGGGCAGCGAGATTATCCGGTCGAACGAGTGCAGCTGCCCGTGGTACGACGCCTCTTGCTGCGCCCAGATCGCCTGCATCGCGGCCAGGCCCTCGTCGAGGGCGAGCGCGCGGCGCGCCGGGTCCACGCCGTGGTTTCGCATCTCGCCCTGGTTCCACCCGGCACCCACGCCCAGCAGAACCCGTCCGCCGGAGAGCTGGTCCAGTGAGGCGACCGTCTTCGCCAGGGTGATCGGATGATGCTGCGGGACCAGGCAGACCCCGGTGCCGACCCGCAGCCGGCTGGTGACGGCCGCGGCCGCGGCCAGCGCCACGAACGGATCCAGCGTGCCGTAGTACTCCTCCGGCAGCTCGGTCTCCGAGTTGCGCGCGGCCGGGTAGTCGAGCGTGGTGCCGGCCGGGATGTGCGTGTGCTCGCAGACGAACAGCGACTCGAAGCCGCGGTGTTCGACCTCGCGGGCCAGGTCGGTCAGCGCGAGCCGCCCGTGGGCGCGGACGATGTAGACGCCGAAGTTCATCCCGCGACCGCCCCGGGTTGCGGTGCCGGACACCGGCGCCGGATCATCGCTGCCGCCGCGGGACGAAGACGGGGACCGCCCGGCGATGGAACGCGTCGACGCCGATGCGGACGTCATCGGACTGCATGTGCGCGACGCCGATGCGTCGCTCGACCGCCAGTCCGGCGGTGAGCGGCAGGTCCACCCCCGCGCTGACGGCCCGCTTGATGCGCGCGGTGGCCGCGGCGCTGCGGGTGGCCAGCAGCGCGGCGATCTCCCGTGCGCGGGTCAGCAGGCCGGCCGCGGGAACGACCTCGTTGACCAGACCCCACTCGCACGCCACCTCCGGCGTCACCCACTCGCCGGTGAGCAGCAGCCACTTGGCCCGGCGCGGACCGATCTGCCGGGGCAGTCGCTGGGTGCCGCCGCCGCCGGGGAACAGCCCCAGCTGCGCGTGGTGGTCGCCCATCTTGGCGTCGTCGGCGACGACGACGAGGTCGCAGGCCTGCATCAGCTCGAAGCCGCCGGCGAGGGCGAACCCGTGCACGGCCGCGACCGAGGGCAGATCCGACTGCGACAGGCGCGCGAAGACCTCGTGCCACCGGTCGAGGAACGGACCGAACACATCGGGATCGCTGAACTTGTCGCCCAGGAAGTCCAGGCTGGCGCCGGAACAGAAGCCGCGGCCGTTGCCCCGCACGATGAGGGCGCGTACCGCCCCGTCGGCCTCCAGCTCGGTGATCCGCTGGTCGAGGTGGTCGAGCATGTCCAGGTCGATGGCGTTGAGCCGGTGCGGGGCGTTGAGGACGATCTCACCCACTGCGTCGTGAACCTCGACGATGACCGGCGGCTGTCCGTTCTCCGACATGCTGCTCATCCTCGCTTTCGGAATTCCATATACTGTATCCGCTTTACCCGGGGCCTTCAATACCGTCACCGCCGCGGCCTTCAATTCTTCGCTTCGGCGGCGGCACTGCCCGCAGTCAATCCACCGTCGACGACCAGCTGGGTGCCCGTGACGTACCGCGACTCGTCACTGGCGAGGTACAGCGACGCGTAGGCGACGTCCCAGGCGCTGCCGACGTGACCCATGGGGCAGGCCGCATCCCTGGCGGCCCGCAGCGTGTCCGCCTCGCCCGGGCCGGCGGCCTGGGCGACGTACACCGTCGGGGTGTCGACGTAACCGACCACCACCACGTTGCACCGGATCCCCTCACGCGCGTGCTCCAGCGCGATCGCCTGGGTGAGCTGGTTCACCGCCGCCTTGCTCGAGGAGTAGGCGGCGTACGCCGTGCCCGTCCATCGCATCGAGGCGACCGAGGAGATGTTCACGATGGAGCCGCCGCGTCCGGACGCGCGCATCACCGGGATGACCCGTTGGCTGCCGAGGAAGACGCTCTTCACGTTCACCCGATAGACCAGGTCCCACTGCTTCTCGGTGACCTCGGTGAACGGTCCGATCGCGCCGACACCCACGTTGTTGTGCAGCACGTCCACCGTGCCGTAGCGGCGCACCGCGGCCTCGACGTACGCGTCGACCCCTTCGGCGGTCGACACGTCGGCCACGACGGGCGTCGCCTCGCCGCCCTCGGCCGTGATGATGCCGGCCGTCTCGGCCACGGCGGCCTCGACGCGGTCGACGAGGACAACCTTGGCGCCCTCGCGCGCATACAGCACCGCGCATGCCTTGCCGTTGCCCCAGCCCGGGCCGATCGACCCCGCGCCGGTGACAATGACGACCTTGCCGTCCAGCCGCCCACTCATCTCGCCGACTCGCCTCCGTCCACCACAATCACCTGTCCTGTCGCGTAGCTGCTGCGGTCCTCAGCGAGGAAGACGACCCAGGACGCGATCTCCTCGGGCCGCGCGAACCTGCGCAGCGGGACGCGGCCGAGCACCTTCGTGCGAACCGCGGGGTCCCGCAGGCGTTCGCTGTTGAGGTCGGTCTCGATGTAGCCCGGGCACAGGCAGTTCACGGTCACCCCGTAGCGGGCCCACTCGACGGCCAGCGCGCGGGTGAACTGGGCCAGCGCCCCCTTGCTCGCGCAGTAGTCGACCAGGTTGGGCACGCCCACCACCGCGTCCACCGAGCCGATGTTGATGACCCGGCCGCTGCGCTGGGCCACCATCGCCCGGCCGAGCGCTTGGGTGACCAGCATCGGGCCGAGGATGTTCACGCCGAAGGTGCGGGTGATGTCGTCCGCGGCAAGGTCGAGGAACGGTGACTCGTTGACGACCCCGGCGTTGTTGACCAGAATGTCGACCCGCCCGGTCTCCCGCAGCACGGCCTGCGCCATCCGCTCGACGGACGTCGCCGACGAGACGTCACACGCGACCGGCGTCACCGACCCGCCCAGCGGCTCGGCCAGCCGGAGCGTCTCCGCCATGTTGGCCTCGTCCCGGGCCACCGCGACCACGCGGGCGCCGGCCTCGACCAACGCCAGGGTGATCGCCTGACCGAGCCCGCGGCTGGCCCCGGTCACGACGGCGGTCGCGCCATCCAGCGTCGTGCCGCTCACCGCGCCGCCCGCCGGCGTGTCAACTGCCGCGCCATCACCAGCCGGTTGATGTCGTTGGTGCCGTCGTAGATCTGGGTGACCTTCGCGTCGCGCATGAAGCGCTCGAGCTCGTATTCGCGTAGGTAGCCGTAACCGCCCAGCACGTCCACCGCCCCGGTCGTCACCTCCACCGCGACGTCCGCGCAGTAGGACTTGGCCATCGCCGCCTCGACGCTGTACTCGTGGCGCGTCCGGGCGTCGATCATCCGGGCCAGCCGCGAGACCATCAGCTCGGCGGAGCAGAGCTTTGCGTACAACGTCATCAGCCGCAGCTGTACGGCCTGGAACTCGTAGATCGGACGGCCGAACTGCCGCCGCTGCTGCGCGTAGTCGTAGGCGCGCACCCACGCCCCGCGGGCCAGGCCGGCCGCCTGGGCGGCGGTGCTGATCCGCGCGTCGCCGAGCACGCCCATCGCGATCCGGAAGCCGCTGCCCTCCGGTCCCAGCAGGTTCTCCTCGGGGACGAACACGTCCTGGAAGAAGACCTCGGCGGTGTCCGAGCCGCGCATGCCCATCTTCTGCAGCGGCCGCCCGCGGCTGATGCCGGCCGATGACGTCTCGACCAGCAGAGCGCTGATCCCGCCGGCACCGGCATCCCCGGTACGGACAAAGACCGTCAACAGCTCGGCCTCGGTGCCGTTGGTGACGAAGATCTTGCTACCGCTGACCCGGTAGCCCCCGGCCACCCGGGTCGCCCTGGTTGCCAGGGATGCCAGGTCCGAGCCGGCGTCCGGCTCGGTGATCGCCATCCCGGCGACCAGCTCGCCGCGCGCCGCGGCCGGCAGCCATCGCGCCTTCTGCTCGTCGTTGCCGGTCGCCAGCAGCGGCAGCATGGCGTGCGCCAGGGCCATGTACGTCGTCGACGTGGCACCGCACGCCGAGGCGATCTCGGACAGCACGAGGCAGTACTGCAGCATCGTCCCGCCCGCGCCCCCGCAGTCCTCCGGAACGAGGATCCCGGTCAGGCCTGCCTTCGCGAGCGCGGCGATGGCGTCGGCCGGGAACGTCTCGGTCTCGTCCAGCTCGCGGGCGTGCGGCGCGATCCGGTCGCGGACGATCTCGCGGGCGAGGTCGCGGACCCCGCGGTCGTCGTCGGACAGGTCGAAGTCGAGGATCTCGAACATGTCACGGCCGCCCGGACTGCTCGTGCGCCGCCGCCGTGGCCAGGTCGCGCGCGGCCAGCAGGTCGCGCAGCTTCGCCTTCTGGATCTTGCCGGTGGCGGTGGTCGGCAACTCCTCGATGAACTCGATCTCCTCCGGCCACTTCTGCCTGGTGATGCCCTGCTGTTCCAGGAACTCGCACAGTTGCGACAGCGACAGGGACTGACCGTGCTTCGGTACGACGAACGCCAGCGCGTGCTCGCCGAGCCGGCTGTCCGGCACCGCCACGACCGCGGCCCGCTCCACGAGGGGGTGCTCCGCCATGAGGTTCTCGACCTCCAGCGCGCTGATCTTCACGCCGCCGCGGTTGATGATGTCCTTGATCCGGTCGACGTACCGGACGTAGCCGTCCTCGTCCAGGCAGCACAGATCCCCGCTGTAGTACCACCCGTCGCGGTCGCGTGACTCGTGCGTGCGCTCCGGGTCGCCGTAGTAGCCGAGGAAGACGTGCGGTCCGCGGGTGGCGTACTCGCCGACCTCGGACGGGCCCAGCGTGCTGCTCCGGTTGTCCTGGTCGACGATCTTGACCGAGCAGCCCGGCATGGGGCGGCCGTCGCGGGACACCAGCCGCTGCCAGCTGTCGCCGACGTAGCTCATGGTGTTCAGCGGTGCCTCTGAGACGCCGAACACCCGCAGCACGTTGATGCCCAGCTCGCTGCGGGCATCCCGGACGAGGTCCTCCGGCACGGGCGCGCCGCCGCAGCAGAAGTACCGCAGGCGGTGCGGCGGCACCCCGTTGCTGCGCCCCTCCTCGACCATCGCCGCGATGAACGGGGTGGCGCTGAGCGTGAAGGCCGCCCCCTCGGCGCTGATGAGATCCAGGGCGGCGCGCGGCTCCCAGATGTCCTGCAGGATCAGCTTGGCGCCGCAGAGCACCGAGGTGTACAGGCCGAACAGCAGGCCGGTGACGTGCGAGATCGGGCTCGGCATCCAGATCGGGGTGTCCGGGCTGAGCCCGAGGGTCATCCGCAGCCACTGCGGGGAGACCCGGTCGGTGTTGTGGGTGTGCGCGACCGCCTTGGGCAGGGCGGTGGTGCCCGAGGTGAAGGCCAGGCGGGACAGGCTGTCCGGGTCCGGGCGGCGGGCGTCGAGATCCGCGGTACGGGGGTCCGCGTCGAGGTCCTGCAGGCGGAGCTGCCCGGGGCCGGGATCGCCGGCGACGAGGACGTGCGCCAGGGATGGGACCGCACGCCGTACGTGCTCGGCCATGACGGTGAAGTCCGTGCTGCGGTACTTCGACGCGACAACGTATGCCCTGGCGTGACACTTGTTCAGCATGTAGCTGACGTCGTGCGCACGATAGATCGGCATGAGCGTCAGCGGCCGCAGGCCGGCCCGCTGGACGGCGAGATAGACCTCCACGAACTCGATCCAGTTGGGCAGCTGGATGGCCACGAACTCGCCCGGGGCGAGGCCCAGGTCGACCAGCGCGGTGGCCAGGCGCTCCACCCGGCGGTCCAGCTGCGCCCAGGTGACCCGCCGGAACCGGTCCACCACCGCGTCCGCGTCGGGACGGCTCCGGACGTTGACGCGCAGGTCGTCGATGAGCAGGGTGTCCTGCCACCAGCCGTCGGCCTTGAACCGGCGGATCTGTTCGTCGCTGTAGGCGTCCGTCGCGTGCTCCAGCAGGCCCTGGGACGATGAGGAGTCCTCACCAGGCATGTCACTCACCCTTCTCGTGCGGAGACCGGTGCCCGATCCCCGAGGAAGAGCCGGTGGGGGTCGTAGACCCGCAGCGCGGCGAGCTCCTCCGGCGTCGGCGGCTGCTCCCGGACGACATCCCGGTGCACCTCGAACGACCAGCCCATCGACCCGCGAATGCGTTCCACGGCCGCGCGGTCGTCCGCCCCGGCCGTGGGCAGGATGCGGGTGAGCACATACTCGGGCCCGTCCACCCGCTCGAAGACCCCGAGCGTGGTCACGATGCTGCGCACCCGGTCCCCTGGACAGGTCACGTAGGAGACCTTCGGCACCAGCCGCTCAGGGCTGTGCCCGACGGTGACGATCACCTCCTGGGAGGCGCTGAGCACGTCGTTGGCGCCGCCGGAACCCACCAGAAAGTCACCGGACTCCGTGTAGGTGGAGTTGAGGGCGCCGCTCCTGTCGATCTGACCGGCGCCGACCATGCCGATGGTCGCGGTCGCGGGCCCGCCGACGAAGGTCCCGAGGACCCCCATGACATCGGTCAACATCTTGGAGCTGGGCAGGTTGCGGCCCGCGAAGATGTACGGCTCGCCCGGCCTGGGGGAGTAGCCGAACATGCCGATCTCGGCCATCAGCTCGATGTCGATGCCCTGGCGGTGCAGGTGATCGACGCCGACCCAGGCGGCCAGGTTGGACAGGCCGACCCCCGACAGCACGGCCTGGTACCCGTCGTGGCGTACCCGCCGTTCCAGCTGCCGGGCGGTGGCGATCACCTGGGTCTCCGAGGTGGTGGCCGGACCGTCGAAGAGCCAGTCGGCGGTCACCTCCCGGCGCCAGGCGTCGGGGGCCGCGCGCTGCGTCAGGTCATCCAGCCGGGACCGGCCGATCTTGTCCAGGTACGCGGCGTGGTCGGGCACGCCGGTCACCCACTCCTCGATCCACGCCCGGAACGCCTCGGGAGTCCGCGACGCCCGCCGGACGTCGGCCATGAACTCGTCGTCGTCGGTGTAGCTGGACACGCCGGGGACACCCGAGTCGTACAGCCCGTACGGGTGGCTGCCGTACGGCAGCTCACAGACGGCCAGGACGGCGTGCGCGGGGATGCGCACCACGCCGTTCATCGCCCGGATGGTGGCGGTGTCGACGACCTTCTCCACGCAGGCGATGACGCCGCGGCGCGCGGCCAGCGCGCCCCAGTGCCCCTCCCCGTACGGTGCGGCCACGATGACGTTGCCTGCGGAGTCCGCGGCCACCGCCTGCATGATCACCACGTCCGGGCTCAGTGCGCTGACCAGGCCCGTGCCGGTGCCACCGTCGGGCGCGTCCGCGTCGAGTTCGCGGTACTCGCCGCGGGCCGCCGCCTCCAGGCCCATCGAGCTGCCGGCCATGGACCGGACCGGAAAGTGCGAGACGCCCAGGGCTCCGGCGGCCAGGCGGGCGACAACGCTCCACAGTGACCAGTTCTCGATGGTGACGTCCCCGGCGCGCAGGGCCCGCTGCAGCGCGGCGTTCGGCCGGGCGACCGGGTAGTTCTCGCCGGCGAAGGACGTGACGATCCGCTTCACCAGGCCCATCTCGACCAGGGCGTGCTGGAGGTTCACCAGCCCGACGGTCACCAGGGTGAGCTCGGGACGGGTGCCGGCGAAGACTCGGGCCAGCTCCAGCAGTGCCCCGTTGGGCCGGGCTTCGGAGTACGCCACGTGCAGCGTGCAGCCGTGGGTGACGTATCTGCGCAGCGCGGCCTGCAGCGGCATCACCTTGGACTTGCCCTCGTTGTCGGCGATGCGGAAGCGGTCGTCCAGCTCGGCCACGAACGCAGTCAGGTCGGGGGCGCTCATGACGACATGGTCAATCCGCCGCTGACACTGAGCGTCTGGCCGGTGATGTAGCTGGCCGCGTCGGAGGCGAGGAAGGCGATGGCCTGGGCCTGCTCGACCGGTTGGGAGATCCGCTTCATCGGTACGGCCCGGGTCATCCGCTCGATGATCTTCGCGGCGTCGGCCGGTTCGTTCAGCAGCGGCGTATCGGTCGGGCCGGGCGCGATCGCGTTGACCCGGATGCCGTCGCGGACCACCTCGCGGGCCACCGACTTCACGAAGCCGATGACCCCCGCCTTCGCCGCGGCGTAGGCGGTCTCGCCCATCGTGCCGACCTTGCCGGCATCGGAGCTGGTCAGCACGATCGAACCCGACTTCTGGGCCGCCATGTGGCCGATCGCCGCATGCGTGAGGTACAGGGATCCCATCAGGTTGATGTCGATGATCTTCCGCCAGTAGGCGGCGGTCTCCTGCGCGAAAAAGGTGATGTCGGTCCAGCCGACGGTGCTGACCAGAATGTCGAGGCGGCCGTGCTGGTCGACCACCTCGCGGACCAGGGCGTCGGCCTGGCCGGGGTCTGTGATGTCGCACTGGTGGTGTGAGGCGCCACGGCCGGCGGATACCAGCTCGCCGGCGACGGCCTTCGCGTTGCCCGCGTTCAGGTCCGCGACCGCGACGGTCCCGCCGCCATGGTGGAGAAGCCTGGCGGTGGCGGCGCCGATGCCGCTGCCGCCGCCGACCACGAGCGCGACCTTGCCCTCGAAGTCCATCTGACCGACCACTTCCTTCCTTATTCAGCCGAGGTGGCGCGAGAGTCCTGCGTAACCTCGAATACCGGCCCGATCCGGCTCGGGTCGTGGCGGACGGTGCCGAACCGCAAGAGCACGGGGTCACCGTTTCTGGGCGTGTAGCCGGGCTGCGCCGCCAGCCGGGCGAACACCCGGACGCCCTCGGGCAGGTCGACGTAGCCGATCAAGTACGGGGCCTGGAACCCCGCCGGTGCCAGGTGCACCTGGACGGCCTCGTAAATCCGGCCATGCCGGGACAACGGCACCGTCTGCGTCGCCGTCTGGTCGTTCGGGCAGTACGCCTGCGGCGGGTAGCGGTGCAGTCCGCAGCTCGAGCAGTGCGACGCGATCAGGGACAGCTCGCCCGCGGCGTCCCGGGCGATGGCCGGAATGGCCAGCGCGCCGTCGCCGGCCACCCGATCGGTCTGCGCTGCGGCGTCGGTGGCCGCAACCGGTGCCCGATCCCGGGCCGGCGTGCGGTCCGCGGCAGAGGTGCTCATCGTCCGCTCCCCTCGAGGATGGTGACGCCACTGCTGGCGAAGCTGCCCAGATGGAACCCGCCGGAGATCTGTGCCAGCGCGATGCTCGCCCCCTCCACCTGGCGCGGGCCGCAGCGGCCGCGCAGCTGATCGGCGAGCTCGACGAGCTGCGCCAACCCCGTTGCGCCCAGCGGGTGCCCTCGGGTCAGCAACCCGCCGCTGGTGCTGACGGGCAGCCTGCCGCCGAGCGAGGACTGACCGGACTCGACGAACTTGCCGCCCTGGCCACGCTCGCAGAAGCCGAGGTCCTCGTAGTGGATGATCTCCGCGATGGAGAATGAGTCGTGGACCTCGGCCACGTCCACGTCCTGCGGGCCGAGCGAGGCCATCTCGTAGGCGCGGCGCGCGGTGCGCACGTCGAGCTCGAACGAGGACAGGCTCGCCGCGGCCTGGGTGCTGTAGACACCGCTGCCCACCACCGAGGCGCGAACCCGCACCGTGGGCGTGATGCCCAGCCGCCGCGCTCCCGCGTCACTGACGATCACGGCGGCAGCGGCGCCGTCCCCGGTCGGGCAGCAGTCGAGCAGGTTCAGCGGACCGACGACCGGCTTGGAGGCGAGGACGTCCGCCACCGTGATCGGGGCGCGGTACTGGGCCACCGGGTTGTGCGCGGCGAAGGCGCGGTTCTTGACCGCGACAGAGGCGATCTGCTCGCGCGTCGTGCCGTACTCGGCCATGTGCCGCTGCGCCGCCAGGGCGTAGTACACCGCCGGCGAGAAGCCGATGTCACCCTCCAGCTCCATGCCGTCAGACGTCAGTGGTGCGCCCTTGCCGTTTCGCCGCGACATCTGCTCCACGCCCACCGCGAGGGCGACATCGAACTGGCCGGACAGCACCGCCGTGAACGCGACGTTGAACGCCACCGTGCCCGACGCGCAGTACGCCTTCTCGTTGAAGACCGGGACGCCCTCGATGCCCACCTCCCAGCCGATGAGCTGACCGACGCCGCTTTCCCGGCCCTGCAGCACGCCGCTGCGAGCCGAGCCGCACGACAGGACCTCGACGTCTTTCGGTGATATGCCGGCGTCCGCGAGCGCCCGCAGCGCGGCTGCGGCGCCCAGGGTGCCGAGCCGTTCATCCGGAAACTTTCCGAACGGTGTCATCCCGACACCGGCAATGTACGTCTGGCGCATGCTGTGCATCCGTCCCACTCGAAGCTCAACTGATGCTCGTCGGTAGCCGCGCACCAGCTCCGTTCCGGCTCGCGCGGACGACTCCGCGGCCGGTCCAAACGGCGGCGGAGCCGGAGGCTCGGGCCCATGTTTGGGGTTAGACGCCAAGAACGTATCCAGTATCCTGTGGGGTGTCAAGGATTGATCAATGCCGTGCCAGGGAGGCATGCAGATGGATGACCGAGCCGCACTGGAAGGCGCCTTGCGCGAGCTGGTGTCCGCCGCCGCGGTGCGCGACGTGCTGCTGACCTACGCCGCCGCGGTGGACGACCGCGACTACGACCGCCTCCGCGGCTGCTTCGATCCGGCCGTCGAGGCCGAGCACGGGGGAGTGCGGACCGTCGGAGTTGACGCGATTGTGGCGATTGTCCGCGGACTGGACTCGTTCGCCACGACCACGCACATCGTGCAGTCGGCCCAGGTCCGCGTCGAGGGGCGGGTCGCCCGCAGCGTCGCCCTGTGCACCGCCTGTCTCGTCTCGTCGACGGGCGCCGGCACCACCGCCACCGTCCGCGGCATCCGGTACGACGACGTGCTCGAGGACCGGGACGGTCGGTGGGTCATCGTGCGCCGGCGCCACCGGCCGCTGTGGCAGTACGACGTGCCCGCCATCGCCAGTCCCGGCCTGCCGCAGCCGCTGCTCGACAGCTTGGCCGCCTACCGCGGAGCCGGTCCCCGGGAGTAGCCGACCGCGCAACGAGCATCGAATGCACTGTTGACAGCGAATGGATACTGGATACGCTGATGCAACCTCGCGCCGGAACCGCCTACGCGTTGAGGGCACAACAAGTCCACAGTTGGTTCCGTATCCGCACCCCAAGAGCCGAACGCGCGACTCGGCGTCGTCCCGGACCGCCAACCCATGACAGCTCTGGTCAGCTGTTCCGCCAGGCGCCCGGCCGGGCTTCCCGTCGCGGACAACAAGGCGCGGCGTTGCCGGCGCGTGGTGCTTGCGCATTCGCATCATCGATCCGACACGTCCGCAGCGCCGGAAGATACGAGGAGGACAAGACACATGATGCTTTCGTTCCGTAGACCGGGCACCGCCGTAGTGCTGCTGGCGCTTGTCGCCGCGGGGCTCACCGCCTGTCGCGGGGGCTCCGTGGACAGCGACGCCGCCACGGGCGATTCGGTGTGCCCCGCAACCGTTCCGGGCCTGACGAGCAACTCCATCACCCTGGGCGGGACGTACCCACTGTCGGGCACCTACGGTGCGTACGGTCAGGAGGCGATCGGCGCCGAGGCCTGGTTCAAGCACCTCAACGACGCCCAGGGCGGCTTCAAGCTCGCCAACGGCCAGACGCTGAAGATCGTCTTCAAGTACAAGGACGACGCCTACGCGCCGCAGCAGTCGCTGGCGAACGTCAAGTCGCTGGTCGAGAATGACAATGTATTTATGATCTTCAACTCGTTCGGTACGAACACGTCGCTGGCCATTCGCGACTACCTCAACCAGCAGAAGGTGCCCCAGCTGTTCACGGCCACCGGTGCGTCGGCGATCGCGAAGTCGGACCCGAAGTACCCGTGGACGGGCGGCTTCACGCCCAGTTACTACGACGAGGGTCGAACCTGGGCGACGTACCTGCTGCAGGCGCACCCCGACGCGAAGATCGGTGTCGTGTACCAGAACAACGAGATCGGCACCGACACCCTCGGGGGCCTGAAGGACGGCCTGGGCTCGAAGGCCAGCGCGATCGTCTCGGCGGTGTCGTACGAGACCACCGACGCCACGCTCAACAACCAGGTCAGCCAGGTCAAGGCCAGCGGCGCGGACGTCTTCGTGGCGATCGCCTCCGGCTCGTTCGCCCCGCAGGCCATCAAGCAGGCGGCGGCGCTGGGCTGGAAGCCGAAGGAGTTCCTGATGCCCCGGGGCTCGTCGTCCGTGGCCGCGACCATCAACCCGGCCGGCCCGCAGAACGCCATCGGGCTCGCCGCGGTCTCGTACCAGAAGGACCCGAGCGACCCCGCGTACGGCTCGGACCCCGGCGTCACGGCCTTCAAGGAGGTGCAGCAGAAGTACGCGCCGAACTCGAACGTGAACGACGGCAACTTCGAGGGTGGGGTCCTGGTCGCGCAGCTGCTGCAGAACCTGGTCGAGGGCATGAAGCAGCCGCTGTGCCGGCAGACCATCACCGACGCGGCCAGGACGACGACGCTGTCGTCGCCGCTGTTCCTGCCCGGCATCGACAGCAAGATGCCGATCAGCAAGTTCAAGCTGCAGAAGTGGACCGGCACGAAGTTCGAGCTCTTCGGCGACGTGATCAACGTAGAGCACTGACACTGACATTGGCACGGCAGGCAGTGGCGCCCGCCGCGGAACCGCGATCCGGGCGCCACTGCCGCGTGACCCTGAGGAATGGGATTGAGTACGTGGAATACGCCGACTACCAACGCCTGATCTTCGAGCAGTTGCCGGACGGTGTGCTGCTGATCCGCATCAACCGACCGGACAAGTACAACGCCGCCGACCCGCGGATGCTCATGGAGTTCGAACAGGTCTGGCTGGACGTCGCGGCCGATCCGCAGGTGCGCGTCGTGGTCATCACCGGAGTCGGCAAGGCGTTCTCCGCCGGTGGCGACATCCGGGCCGAAATGGCCAGGATCGGCGACGCCACGCAGGTCGTGGATGCCATGGATCGGGCCCGCGGGCTGGTCCTCAACATGCTCAACTGCGACAAGCCCATCATCTCCGCGATCAACGGAGTGGCCGTGGGCGCCGGTCTGGCGATCGCGCTGCTCGCCGACATCAGCATCATCGGCGAGGACGTCCGACTCACCGACGGACACATGCGCATCGGGCTGGCGGCGGGCGACCACTCGGTGATGCTCTGGCCGCTGCTGTGCGGCATCGCGAAGGCGAAGTACTACCTGCTCACCGCGAAGTTCATCGACGGCCGGGAGGCCGACCGGATCGGGCTGGTGAGCGAGTGCGTGCCGACCGGCGAGGTGTTGGCGCAGGCTCTGGCCGTCGCCCAGGGACTGGCCACCGGACCGCAGTGGGCGCTGCAGTGGACGAAGCGGTCGATCAATCACTGGCTTCGAGCGGCCCAGCCGGCATTCGAGTCGTCCCTCGCCCTGGAGATGCTCTCGTTCTTCACCGATGACGCGCGCGAGGGGATGGCGGCGATGCTCGAGAAGCGCCCGGCGATCTTCCCCGGGGCGAGCGGCGCCGGCGTGACGGACGCGGCCACGTCCTGACGCGCCGCGCGGCGGCGCGATCAACCGAGGGCCCTCTCCGACAACCGGAGAAGGGCCCTCTGGCATGCCGGCTGTTGTCGCGGGGCCGGTGCGCGGTGCGGCGCCCCGCGCGGCTCACCTCGCCCGGATGGGGTGGCGGTTCCTGTCCACCAGGGTCATACCGGAGGGCGGGCCGCCGATCACGCTCGTCGGCGCGGAGGAACTCGAGCAGCGCCGTCCGCGCCAGGCCACCGCGGCGATGCCACGGCCACCGACGCTCGACGAGATGCCGCACGGCCACCGACAAAAAGACCTACGAGGCGGCTCCCTCGCCATCACCTGGCTCGGGCCACGGAATCGCCGGCGGACCTTTCGGTCGTTCAGCTCTCCCGCACGTCTCGTAGGTCTACGTCAGAAGCTACTCCCGCGGCCGGACGAGCAGGGGTGAGCCGCCGGGTGACAGTGCGCGATCAGGCGGCGGGCAGTCGTCGGCGCCGCGAAAAGGGTGAGGCGAGCTGAGGCCGCGATGCAGGACAGCGGGTATCCGCTGGTGCGACAACCCGCAGTCGGAGAGTCCCGTGGGCACCGAGGTGCTCGCCCACCGGTCCGAGAGACCGTTGGGTCATCGCCCACACCCCCGTTTGAACAGGTGATTCACGATGACGACGACCCTCCCGGTTGACCCGGTCCTGTGCATGGCACTGTTCGTCTCCGACACCCCCAAGTCCGGCGACCTGGACAACGCCACGATCCGTGCGGCGGTCGACCGCACGCTCGAGCGGCTGGGTCCCGACGAGTGCTATGCCCGCGCTGCCGAGGTGTTCGGCGACCGCCCCGAAACCGCCCTCGACCGCATCCAGTGGGCGCGCGAGCTGTGCACCCGCGCCATGCCGCCCGCGCTTGCCGCTCCGGCCGGTTGATGATCCGGCCCCATGAGGCGTTATGGCGTCAGCCGTGCAGGCGGTGCAGAACCTGCCGGCATGCCTCGGCGCAGTTGAGGGTCGCCTGCGAGCAGATCCGGCAGTGCTCGTGATGGTGGGCGTGCTTGGCGCAGAGTTCGGCGCTGTGCTCGCAGGCGATCACGCATGCTTCCAGTTGCGCGCTGAGCAGCGCCGCGTCGCTGCCGCGGCTGATCAGGCGGCGGGTCGTCGCAACCGTGTCCGAGCAGTTCAGGTCGCGGATGATCGCGTCTTGCAGCTCTCGGACGTCGTGCTCGCCGACCATCGCGGCCGCGCAGGCGGTGACGGCCTCCTCGCATTCCAGCATGGCGTCGATCGCCGCGGCCAGGCGGTCGCTGCTGACCTCGGGCCGGAAGTTCACCGCGATGGTGTCTAGGAGTTGCCGGGTCTGCGGCATGGTGATCCTCCCGATGCTGGGTGCTGGGACGGGAAGGCACCTACCAACGAAACGGTCACCTCAAACCTGCCGCCGCGCCACGTCGGCGCGTTCCGGTAGCCTGCACCCTTGCAGGTGCCTTCCGTCCGGGATGGATACGACCCTCAGCAAGTCTCCTATCCTCCCAGCCCAGAAGGCACCTGCTCGCTCCTGGTGACTACCCCTTCATCGCACCTGATGTGATCCCGTGGGCGAACGACCGCTGCAGCACGAGGTACACGGCAATGACGGGGATGGCGGTCAGGATGGCGGCGGCGGACAGGTAGGTGTAGTCGGTCGTGTACTGGCCCTGGAAGGTGGCCAACGTCATCGGTGCCGTCAGCTCGCGGCCGCCGGAGAGCATGACGAGCGGCACCAGAAGATCGTTCCAGGTCCAGACGAATGACAGGACGGTCAGCGCCAGCAGCTGCGGTACTGCCATCGGCAGCAGCAGGCGTACCAGGATGACGAAGCTGTTGGCCCCGTCGACCCGTCCGGCGTCGGTGATTTCGTATGGTGCGTCCTGGAAGAACGTCCGCATCCAGAAGCATCCGAAGGGGAGGCCGAGCGCCGTCTCCACCAGGATGACGCCGAGCAGGTTGTCGGCCAGCCCCACCTCGCGGAAGTCGAAGAAGAGCGGGATGATCAGCGACTCGTTCGGCAGCATCAGTCCGGCCAGGAGGATGAGGAACAGCATGTTCCGCATCGGGAGCCGGAACCGGGCGAGGGCGTAGCCGGCGGGCACCGAGAGCAGCAGCGTCAGCAGCGTCGCGGTGATGCTCACCTTGAAGCTTGTCGCCAGGGCTGTGCCCATGTCGGCGAGGTCCCAGACGGCCTTGAAGTTGCCGATGTGGAAGGAGTCGCTCAGCCTGATGGTGCTGTCCTGGGTGTCGGGCTCCCCCAATGCCATGATCACGACGCCGATGAGGGGGACCACCGCGATCGCGGCCGCACAGGTGACGATCACCTGGCCGGTGAGGGCGTGTGCCCGGGTCGTTCTCATCCTTTTCTCCAGGGACGGAGGATCAGCATGGTCAGCATGAGGATCACCAGGGTCAGCAGCACACCCATGGCCGAGGCGACGCCGAGGTCTCCGACGAAGAACGCCTTCTGATAGACGAGGAAGGATGGCACCTCGGTGGAACTTCCCGGTCCGCCCTGGGTGGTCACGTAGATCAGGTCGAAGTTGCGCAGCGCGGCGGTGACCGCGAGCACCATGACGACCGTGATCTCGTTGCGAATGCTGGGCAGCGTCACCGCGAAGAACTCGCGGACGGGGCCCGCACCGTCCATCCGGGCCGCTTCGTACAGTTCCACGGGGATGCGCTGCACACCGGAGATGAGCAGCACGAGGGCCAGGCCGAGCAGCATCCAGGTGCCGATCAGCCCGACCGAGGGCAGCGCCCAGGTGAAGTCGCCCAGCCAGCCGCGGGTCCAGCTGCCGAGGCCGACCGCCCGCAGCAGCGAATTGACCGGACCGTCCGGGGCCAGCAGCCAGCGCCAGGCGACACCGGTTACGACCGGGGCGATGACGTACGGCAGGAACAGCGCCGCCCGGAAAATGGTCAGCCCGCGGATCCGCGTGCTGCCGATGACGCCCACCAGCACCAGGGCCAAGGCCGTGGTGAGCAGCGCATAGAAGCCGATCAGCACGAACGCGTGCCCGAACGCCACGCGGTTCTGCGAGCTCTCCAGGATGGCTCGGTAGTTGTCCAGACCGACCCAGCGCGACGGGCTGATGCCGTCCCACGCGCAGAACGACAGGTAGATGCTGTGCAGGAAAGGCAGGATCAGGAACAGGCCGTAGAAAATCAACGCGGGTGCCAGGTAGCCGAGGCCGACAAGGGCGTTGGACCTGTGCTGCTTGCGAGCGGCGACACCCGCCCCGTTCGATTGAACGGGGCGGGACGCTACCGTCAAGACCCTGCCGCTTTCGCGAGCGGGTGGAACATGCCGGTCAGCCCTTCTCCAGCGATTCCACGAACGGGCCGTAGGACTTCTGCAGTTCCCCGAGCAGGCCCTCGGGGCTGAGGGCGCCGGACATGAGCTGGTCGAAGGTGCGGGAGATGGTCGGGTACAGCTCCGGCGCGCCCCAGTCGACGTACGGCACGGGGGTGCCCTCGCCCACCAGCTTGAGACCGTTGCGCAGCGCGTCCTGCGACGGGACCGGCAGGTTCGCCGCGGTGATCGCGGACTCGGCGTCCGCCGGCGGCTTCGACGGGATGGCGCCGCCGGCCAGGAACTGCTCGGCCGCCTTCTGGCTGGTGACGAAGTCGATGTACTTGGCCGAGAGGTCCTTCTTCTTCGCCTTCACCGGGATGGTCCACGGGATGTCGCCGGCACCGACGGCCGCGATTCCCTGCCCGGACACCGACGGGAAGAACACCATCCGGAGCTTCTTGGTCTGCTCCGGCGTGCCCTTGAGCGGAGTGAAGCGGGAGCTGGTCAGGGAGAACAGGCCCTTGCCGGAGATGAAGTTGGCGAGCACCTGGTCGGTCTTGTACGCCGTCCAGTTCGGCGCGTAGTAGCCCTTGTCGCCCCAGGACTTCATGGTCTTGGCGGCCCAGGCCGCGGTCTCGGACGTGAAGGTCGCGTTCGAGTGGTGGAAGACCAGGTCCTGCACGGCCTGCGGACCGCCCTTGGCCAGCAGCAGCTCGCTGAGCAGCCATGCGGCCAGTTCACCGTTGGCCGATCCGAACTGCATCGGAACCTCTCCGGCCGCCTTGGCGCGCTGCATCTGATCTTCGAGTTCCGCGATGGTCTTCGGCGGCTCGGTGATGCCCAGCTTCTCGGCGATCTCCGTGTTCATGAGCAGGCCGATCCATGCCGTGGTGGCCGACATGCCCCACAGCGGGCCCTCGCCCATCAGCTTGCCGTCGGTGCTGAACCGGTTGAGCTGCAGCTGGGAGGCCGTCTGGCGGGTGTCCCATCCGAGCTTCTTGGAGTAGTCGTCCATGTTGGTCAGCAGGCCGCCCTTGACGAAGGCGCCCATGGCCTGGTAGCCCCGGTTTACCTGCGTCACATCCGGCGGGTTGGTGCCGGAGAGCTGAAGCTTGGCGACGGAGGCCAGGTCGTCGAAGCTCTTCGCGACGAAGTCGATCTTTACGCCCGGGTTTTCGTCCTCGAACTGCTTGTTCAGCTTCTGGTAGACGGCCAGGATGCCCGGCGAATTGGCCAGGCCGCTCTGCACGACCAGGGTGCCGCCGCCGCCACCGCCATCGGCAGATCCCTTGTCATCGGGCGAGGACGAGCAGGCGGAGGCGGTTACAGCGACTGCGACAGCGGTGGCCAGTAAGGCGGTGAACCGGGTACGGCGCCCTTTGGGGTGTCTATTGGGCATTTGCGGGTTCCTTCTCTACTCAGCGCGGCCGGCTGGCCGTGCTCGCTGGTGCTGCACCCCGCGGAGCGGGGGCCGGAATCGCAGGGACGAGGTGGTCTGGGGCGGAACCTTCGGGCGGTGGACATCTACGGCGCGGTGCAGGCGTGAACTGAGCCCTCGCCGCCTCGGGTCCTCACTTCGATGCGGTAACTGGTCTGTCCAGGCGACCAGATTGGGGTTCCATGATCGGGCTGTCAAGACTCGCTTACCGTCCTGGCGGTCTTCGTTACCCACCCGTGATGCAGGTCATAGGGGTCGTCGCATCGCGCGCGCCGTGACGCAGGCAGATCGGCGTCCGCGGACGCCGGGAAGTCTCGAGCCGGTGGGCTGAGGAGTTGGTCGATCGCCTCGCCCGCGCGGTGCCGGGAGACCCTCGTGCGGCAACCGCGCCCGCGTCGCCCGCCACTACCAGCGCCACCGCAGCGACTGAGCCCGTGGACATGCCGTCCGGCCGCCGGGCGAACGACCGCCGGGGGCACCGCGCCGTGCGCTGACCGACTGCCGGCGCGACGCATCGGCATCGCGACGCGCGACGTCGCCGCATCTGGCGCAGTCGAACGACTCAAGCCACGACGGCCCTTGCCCGCTCTACTGGAGCGATGGAACTGGAGTTGCAGGACCGGGTTGCCGTGGTCACGGGGGCGAGCCGAGGCATCGGGCTGGCAGTCGCCCGGACACTGTTGCGCGCCGGCGCGCGCGTGTACGCGGGAGCCCGCCGCGGCGTGCCCGAACTCGCCGCGGACGGCCTGACCATGGTGCAGGTCGATCTCGCCCGCCCGGAGGGCCCGGCGGAGCTGATCGCCGCCGCCGGCAACCGCATTGACGTGCTGGTCAACAACGTCGGCGCCGCACGGGCCCGTACCGACGGGTTTCTGTCGGTGACCGACGACGACTGGCTGGAGACGCTGAACCTCAACCTCCTCACCGCGGTCCGCACCACCCGGGCCGCTCTGCCCGCGATGCTGGCCGCCGGTCGAGGATCGATCGTCAACGTGTGCTCGGTCAACGCGGCGCTCCCCGACCCGGCGGTCATCGACTACAGCGCCGCCAAGGCCGCTCTGGCCAGCTTCTCCAAGGCACTGTCCAAAGAGGTCGGTGGACGCGGGATTCGCGTGAACACGGTGAGTCCCGGACCGGTGGCAACCGCTCTGTGGCTGGGCGAGGGCGGGGTGGCGCAGACCGTCGCCGGCGCGACCGGGACCGACCCCGCCGCGGTGGCGCAGAAGGCGGCACACGAGATGATCACGGGGCGATTCAGCCGGCCGGACGAGGTGGCCGAGCTGGTCCTGCTGCTCGCGAGCGATCGCAGCACCAACGTGACCGGCAGTGATTTCCGCATCGACGGCGGCCTCGTCCCCGTTTGGTGAGCGTGACCGGCCGCGGGTGGACCGGTTTCCGCGGAACCGGTCCACCCGTAACCCTGGCCTCGGTCAATACAGGTGCGGGCCGAACGGCCCCGATGTCTGGTCGCCCGCGACAGCCGCCGCGTCGAGCTCACGCCGCAGCTCGCTCGTGCGTACGAGACTCCCGCCGGGAGTCAACGCATCGACCAGATGTGGCAGTAACGCCGAGAGCTGCCAGGTGACATCCACCGCGCTGCTCTGCGCGTACCGGGCCAGGTCGTCGATGACCTCGTCACCGAACGCGGCGCGCACCTGGTCGACGGTGATCGGACTGTTCTCGACGCTGTCGGACAACCAGCTACGACGCTGGCCGGCATCGCTGGCCTCCAGCAGGCGCGACAACATCGCCCGCAGCCGGGCAGGACCGGGTTCGCCGCCGAAGGACGCATGTCCGGTGTGCGCCAACCCGAAGACGACGACCCGGACCTCCGGGTCCACCAACAGCCAACTGAGCTTGTTGATATCCGCCATGTTCCGCCTCCACTTCCATCGCCGAGAATGCTAGGAGCGCTACCCATGCACCGTCTTGCGTCATGCGACTGACAGACGTACGGCGCAGCCGGAGCCGGAGCCCGCAGCAACCGGCGCGCTCGCCGACGCCGCCGACCTCCTCGCCGGCCGCGCCGGTACGACGATTACGCTTGCGCCGTGACGACCGGGAGGCCGGCCCGCGCACAGCTGGCGCCGACGACCTCATCGACGTCTCCACCCAGGGCTTCAGCGTGGTGGTCACCGGGTGGCCGCGTGGGCCGTGGTGACCGGCATCGCCGAGCTGTCGATGGCGCTCCATACGGGGGCCGCTGATGCCTCCTCGAAGCCGAGACCGCCTCTGGCACCGATGAAGGGTTGTGCGTCGTGACGGATCAGGCGAACTCGGCCACCGAGGCGGTGACGGCAACGCGACCCGGGCCGTCCGGGGCCGCCGCCGCGGATCGCGCCGCGCCCGCAGGGGCCGACTTTCTCCCGGTACACCAGGCGGCGGCCCTGGCCGCCGGGGAGGTGCTCGCCGCGCTCGGCAGCAGCGAGGCCGGGCTGCCCGAGGCGGAGGCGACCGCGCGCCGGGAACGCCTGGGCGGTAACGCGGTGCACACCAACCGGATATCGGCACTCGCCGTGCTGGTCCGGCAGCTGCGCTCGGCGCTGCTCGGCCTGCTCGTGGCGGCGGCGCTGGTCTCGTTCTTCGTCGGCGAGCGCACCGACGCGGCGGTCATCGGCGTGATCGTCGCCGTCAGCGTCGGCTTCGGGTTCGTCAACGAGTACCGCGCCGAACGGGCCGGTGCCGCACTGCACGACCGGATCCGGCACACCGCGGTGGTGACCCGGGCCGGCGTCGCGCGGCCGACCGACGTCGTGGACCTGGTCTCCGGCGACATCGTCCGGCTGGAACTGGGCATGGTGGTGCCCGCCGACATCCGGCTGCTGGCCGCGCAGGGACTGGAGTGCGACGAGTCGGTGCTGACCGGCGAGTCGGCGGCGGTGGCCAAGACGACCGAGCCCGTGGATCCCGGCGTACCGCTGGCGGAGCTGTCCTGCAGCGCGCTGATGGGCACGGTCGTGCGGGCGGGGGAGGGCGTCGGCGTGGTGGTCGCCACCGGTACCCGCACCGCATTCGGCGGCATCGCCACCGGACTCGCGCAGCGCCAGCCGGAGACCGAGTTCCAGGTGGGGCTGCGCCGCTTCTCCATGCTGCTGGCCCGGGTCGCCGGCGTGCTCACCACCATCATCCTGATCATCAACCTCCTGCTGCACCGGCCGCTGCTGGACGCCGTCCTGTTCAGCCTCGCCATCGCCGTGGGCATCACCCCGCAACTGCTGCCCGCCGTGGTCACGACCAGCCTCGCTGTCGGCAGCCGCGCGCTGGCCCGCCGCCGAGTGCTGGTGAAGCGGCTGGTGTGCGTGGAAGACATCGGCAACGTCCAGGTGCTCTTCACCGACAAGACCGGAACGCTGACTGACGGCCGGATCAGCCTGCGCGCCTGCCTCGGCGCCGACGGGCAGCCCGACGACACCCCACTGCTGCTCGGCCTGCTGGCCAACGAGGCCGTGGTCCACGACGGCGCGCCGGTCGGCGGCAATCCACTGGATGTGGCGTTGTGGCAGGCTCCAGCGGCCGGTGCGCAACCGGTCGGCCAATACCGCCGCGTCGCGGTGCTGCCCTTCGACCACGAGCGCCGCCGGGTCAGCGTGCTCGTCGACGGGCCCGACGGGCGGTTGCTCGTCGCCAAGGGCGCACCCGAACAGCTGCTGGACCTCTGCAACGGCACCACTCCCGAACTGGCCGCGGCGCTCGATCGTGAACTGGCCGCCGGCGGCCGGGTCATCGCCGTAGCCAGCCGGCCGGCCGAAGACCTCGCGACCCTGACCGCGGCGGACGAGCGGGACCTCACCCTGGCCGGGATCCTGGTCTTCCTCGACGCCCCGAAACCCGAGGTACACCAGGCCCTGCAACGGCTGGCCGATCTCGGCATCACCGTCAAGGTCATCACCGGCGACCACCCGACCGTCGCCCAGCGCATCAGTCGTGACCTCGGGCTGGGCGACGCGGCCGCGTTGACCGGCACCGACCTCGCCGCGCTCGACGACGACGCACTGCGCGCGGCGCTGCCCGGCACCACGGTCTTCGCCCGGGTCAGCCCGCAGGACAAGGCCCGCATCGTCCGGGTCGCGCGGCAAGCCGGTGCCGACGTCGCGTTCCTCGGCGACGGCGTCAACGACGCCCTGGCGCTGCACGCCGCCGACGTCGGCATCTCCGTCGACTCGGCCACGGACGTCGCCAAGGACGCCGCCGACGTCCTGCTGCTGGACAAGGACCTCAACGTGCTGGCCGACGGCGTCGTCGAGGGCCGGCGCATCTTCGCCAACACCATCAAGTACGTCCTGATGGCCACGTCCAGCAACTTCGGCAACATGTTCTCCGCCGCCGGCGCCTCCGCGTTCCTGGCCTTCCTGCCGATGCTGCCCTCGCAGCTGCTGCTCAACAACCTGGTCTACGACCTGACCCAGATAGCCATCCCCAGTGACCGCGTCGACAGGGACCAGCTCGCCCGCCCCGCGCACTGGGACCTGCACCAGATCCGCAGGTTCATGCTCACCTTCGGGCCGCTGTCCTCGCTGTTCGACTTCCTCACCTTCGCGATCCTGCTGCAGGTGCTGCACGCCGGGCCGGCCGAGTTCCGCTCCGGCTGGTTCGTCGAGTCGCTGGCCACCCAGATCCTCGTGGTGTTCGTCATCCGTACCAACAGCAGCCCGTTCTGGCGCAGCCGCCCGAGCCGGGTGCTGCTCGCCGCGGCCGCGGGCGGAGTCGCCCTGGCCTGCGCGCTGCCCTACCTGCCAGTGGCCGGCGCGCTCGGGTTCACCGCGCTGCCCCCGGCATACCTGCTCGTCGTCGCCGCGCTCGTCGTCGGCTATTTGGCCCTGGTCGAGGTGGCCAAACGAACCCTGCTGAGCACACCCGACCTCACGCACGCGGTACCGGTCCGGGCCGGTACCGCCCGGCACCGGGTACGGCGTCGGGCCGCCCGCTTCACGCAGTTCCGAGGACGCTGATTGCGGTGGCGAGCTCGGCGCCGGCAACCTGCCCGCCGCGGCGCGCCTCCTCGGCCAGCGCGCTGAGCACGCCGCCCGTTACCCCGTTCGCTGGGCGATGAGGACGCACGCGTCGTCGGCGGCCGTGCGGTAGTCGAGCCGGTTGACGATCTCGTCGCCGGCCGAGAGCGATGCCTGGATCCGGCTGGCGAGCTGGCGGATGCCTTCGTCGATCGAGCCGCGACCGACCATGCCGTCGGTGTACCCGATGATCCGCTCCCCGTGGCGCAGCCGAATGCTGTCGTGCTCGAAGGCGGCGTCCTCGGCCATGCCGAGCAGCGGCCCGTCCGGGTTCGGCAGCACGAGCACCCGCGTGCCGGTGGCGAGCAGCAAGGGGAGATGTCCGGCGCGCGCCCAGCGCAGTTCACCGGTGGCCGGACGGTACCGGGCGACCACCGCGCTCGCGGTCAGGTCGGTACCTTGGCCGCACAGCAGGGTGTTGAGCCGGCTGAGCACGACTCCGGGCGGGACGTCTTCGGCGACGTAGGCGGCGGTGGCGAAGCGCATCGTCATCATGGTGGCGGCCGCGGTCAGGCCGTGACCGACGACGTCGCCGACGACCAGCACGACGTCCCCGCAGGGCAGCACCGCGGTGAGGTACCAGTCCCCGCCGATGCGCGCGCCAGGATCGATGCTTTGGCACCGAGCCGTGATGCGCAACCCGCCCACCTCGCAGCCATTCGTGCCAGCCGGTTGGATCAGGTGCTGCAAGTCGTGCGTGAGCGCCCGTTGCTGGGCCAGTGCCTGCCGGTGCCACGCCGGTCGTGACCGACGCCGATCGACCGTGGCGGCCGCGACGGTGCGTACGGCGAGCCGGGGTAGGGCGCTGCGGCGTTCCAGGTGTCGGTGCGGAGATGACATGCTCAGTCCTTACGGCGGATTCGCTGACTGCTCGACGAACCTACGTCCGAGGCGCACGCCGTGCCTTGAGTCGCTCGACTGCCCGTCAGCCGTCACGACGGCTTGGTCGTGGTGCGCATCGCCCCGGACGCCGTGACGGCCACCGGCCGGCGTCGCCGGTTCAGTCGCCCGACTCAAGCGCCGGCCCGCCCGCCGGGCGCATCATCGGCCCTGCACATCCGACGCTTCTCGACGAGGCTGCCGCCGTGACCGACTCAAGCGCGCCGGGTCAATCGGAAGGCCGACTCACGAACACGTGTTCTCTACCACAGCCCCTCATGATCGGTGGTGGATAGTGTCCGTAGCCGTGGTAGAGAACTCCGTACGTCAGACCACGTCGCCTGGCACCGGGCTGCTCGGCCGGGAGGTCGAGTTGGCGCGGCTTCGCGCCCTGTTCGCGGGTGCGGCCGCTGACGAGCCGACCGGGGCCGCGGTGATCCTGTCGGGCGATCCCGGCATCGGCAAGTCGGCGCTGCTGGAAGCGGCCCGTGAGCTGGGCCAGGCGGCCGGCTTCCGGGCGCTGGCCACGGTCGGCGTCGAGGCCGAGGCGCAACTGCCCTACTCCGGCCTGCACCAGTTGCTGCGGCCGCTGATGACCTACGCCGATCGCCTGCCGCAGCGGCAGGTCGAGGCGCTGCGCACCGGCTTCGGCATCGAAGGCGACGCCAGCCCTGAGCCGTTCCTGGTCTCCCTGGCCGCGCTCAACCTGATCGTCGAGGCAGCGGTGGACCGGCCGGTCGCCATCCTCGCCGACGACGTGCAGTGGCTGGACCCGCAGACCCACGACGCGCTGGCGTTCCTTGCCCGCCGGATGGCCATGGACCCGGTCGTCATCGTCGGCACGGTCCGCGCCGGGTATCCGGGACCCCTGGTCGCCGCCGGTCTGCAGGAGATCGAGGTCGGGCGCCTCGCCGACCAGGCCGCCGAGATACTGCTCACCGTGCAGGACGCCACGATGAACGACCGGCGCCGGCAGCGCATTCTGCGGGAGGCGGACGGCAACCCGCTCGCGCTGATCGAGCTGCCCAAAGCCTGGCGTGACGCGTCCGAATCGGATGACCTGCCGAGGGACCTGCTGCCGGTCACCTCCCGGCTGGAACGCTCCTTTGCCGGTCGGATGACCGCGCTGCCGCCGGACGCCCGCGACGCGCTGCTGATCGCCGCCGTCGACGACGGCGACGAACTGCCCGAGATCCTGGCCGCGGCCGGCGTGCTGAGCGAGCATCCGGTGACGGTGGAGGTGTTGGACCCGGCCGTGCGGGCCGGGCTGCTACGCCTGGAACAGGCCCGGGTCCGGTTCCGTCACCCGCTGGTCCGCTCCGCCGTCCTGCAGGCCGAGGCCGCGCACCGCCGGCTGGCCGCCAACGCCGCCCTCGCCGAGGTGCTCATCGGCGAGCCGTACCGGCGCGCCTGGTACCGCGCCGAGTCGACCACCGGACTGGACGACGCGGTCGCCGACGACCTGGAGACCAGCGCGACCTTCTTCGTCTCCCGTGGCGCGGTGACCACCGCGATCCGCTGCCTCGAACGCGCCGCCCAGTTGACCACCGACCCCGGCCGGCGCGGCCACCGGCTGCTGCTGGCCGCCGAGCACGCGTTCGGGCTCGGCCACGCCGACCTGGTCAACCGCCTGCTCCACGCCGCCTCGGCCTACCCGCTGTCCACACTGGACAACGCCCGCATCCAGTGGCTGAGCGAGATCTTCTCCGACGGGGTCCCGGGCGACGCCGGCCGGGTCATCGAGCTGTGCCGCATCGCCGACGACGCGGTCCGCGCCGACGACCAGGACCTGGCGCTCAACCTGTTACTGGGGGCGGCGCTGCGCTGCTGGTGGGCCGACACCGGACCGCAGGCCCGCGCCGCCGTGGCGGGGGCGGCCCGCCGGCTGCCCGGCATGCGCGGCGACGCCCGCTACGTTGCCATCCTGGCGGTGTCCGAGCCGATCCTGGAAGCCGCGGCCGCCCAGGAGATCCTCACCGCCATCGCCATCGAGGAGGTGGCCGACCCCGACGCGCTGCGGCTGTACGGCATGGCGGCCCACGCGATCGGCAACTCCGCCCTCGCCAACGACTTCCTCGACCGCGCCGAGGCCAAGCTACGCAACCAGGGCCGCCTCGGACTGCTCACCCACGTGCTCGTGATGCAGGTGGGCATCCGGCTCACCCTCGGCGCCTGGCCCCGGGCCTTCGCCGCCGCCGAGGAGGGCCGCCGCCTGGGCCGGGACACCGGCCAGACCATCTGGGACAACCTCGTCGGCGAGTCCCGCTCCGCCGCACTGCGTGGCGAGCTGGAAGAGGCGCTGCGGATGGCCGCGATCGCCGAACACGACGCGGGCGGCAGGCAGCTCAACGACCTGCTCTGCTGTGTCCAGCTCACCCGCGGGTACGCGTGGGTGGCGGCGCGCCGCTACGAGGAGGCGTACCGCGAACTGCGCCGGCTGTTCGACCCGAGCGATCCGGCCTACCACCCGCGGGAAAGCTACCCCGGCCTGATGTTCTTCGTGGACGCCGCGGTACACACCGACCGGCGCGACGAGGCCCGTGCCGTGCTGGCCACCTTCGAGGAGCTGGCCCGCATCACGCCCGTGCCGGACCTGCGGCTCAACCTGCGCTATGCCCGCGCCGTGCTCGCCGATGACGCCGACGCCGAACCCCTGTACCAGGCGGCGCTGGCCGAGAGCCTTACCCGCTGGCCCTGGTTCCGCGCCCGCTACGAACTGGCCTACGGCACCTGGCTGCGCCGCCAGCGCCGCATCACCGACTCCCGCATTCACCTGCGCGCCGCCCTGGTCAGCCTCGAACTCATCGGCGCGCAAAGCTGGGCCGAACAGGCCCGCGCCGAGCTGCGCGCCGCCGGCGAACGGATGGCGCAGGCCGCCACCAACGCCCACGACCTCCTGTCCCCGCAAGAGTTGCAGATCGCACGGCTGGCCGCGCAGGGCCTGTCCAACCGGGAAATCGGCGAGCAGCTCTATCTGTCCCCCCGCACCGTAGGATCCCACTTGTACCGAATCTTCCCCAAACTCAACATCACCTCCCGCGCCCAGCTCGCCACCCGCCTGGACCTGTCATGACCACGCCGTCCGCTGTGGATCTTCTTGGCCGCAAGCAGGAGCTGGCGCGGCTGGCCGAAGTGGTCGACGCCGCGGCGCACCGCTCCACGAGCCTGCTGCTCCTCGGCGGGCCCGGCATCGGCAAATCCAGTCTCCTGCGGGCCACCGTGCGCCTCGGCCAGGACGCCGGCCACCGGGTACTCGGCATCACCGGCGTGGAGGCCGAAGCCGAGCTGCCCTTCGCCGGGCTGCATCAACTGCTGCGACCCATCCAGCGGTCCATGCCACAGCTGCCGCCGGTGCAACGGGACGCGCTGCGCGCCGCCTTCGGTACCGCCGACGGACCGGCCCCCGAACCGTTCCTCATCGCCCTGGCCGCGTTCAACTTGCTGACGACCGTGGCCATCGAGAAGCCGATCGTGATCGTGCTCGACGACGCTCACTGGCTCGACGACCCGACCCACGACGCGCTCGCGTTCGTGGCGCGACGCCTGGGCGAGCAGCGGATCGCGTTCATCGCCGCGGCGCGCGACGGATACCCCGGGCCGCTGATGGACGCCGGCCTGCCCACGCTCACCGTGACCGGCCTCGCCGATGAGCCGGCCGCGCGGCTGCTGGACGCGCACGCCAGCGACCTGGACCCTGCCGTCCGTGCGGAGATCCTGGAGCAGTCGCTGGGCAACCCGCTCGCCCTCGTCGAGCTGCCCGCCGCCTGGCAGGCACGCAGCGGCACCACCCTGGAGCTGCCGCTGACCGCCCGGCTGGAACGCGCGTTCGCCGGCCGCGTCGCGCTGCTGCGCCCGCCGGCCCGCGACCTGTTGCTGGTGATGTCTGTGGCACATCGTGGCGACACCGCCGAACTGCTCGCCGCCACCGCTCGACTGACCGGCGCACCGATCGGCGACGACGTGCTCCAGGAGGCGATCGCGGCCCGGTTGGTCGACACCGACCCGCCTGCCGAGGGCCGCATCCGCTTGCACCACCCGTTGGTTCGCTCCGGCGTCACGCAGGCCGAAAGCCTGACCCGCCGGCAGGCCGCGCACGCCAGCCTGGCCGCCGTACTCCACAACGACCCGTACCGGCGTGCCTGGCACCGCGCGATGTCCATCGTCGGCCCCGACGACGAGGTGGCCGACGAACTCGCCGCCAACGTCGAGGTCTCGCTGGCGCGCGGCGCAGCCGGCCGCGCCGTGGCCGAACTGGAACGGGCCGCCCAGCTGACCACCGATCCGGCCCGGCGCAGTCACCGGCTCCTGCTCGCCGCGCAGCACGCGTTCGCCCTGGGCCAGGCCGAGACCGTCTCGCGGCTGGTCGACGAGGCGACCCGCAACCACCTGGACGAGCTGGGCTGGGCCCGGGTGGAATGGCTGCGCGAGATCTTCCACGACGGCACACCCGGGGACCCCGTTCGGGTTCAGGAACTGTGCCTGGTCGCCCACAAAGCGCACGCCGCCGGCGACCTCGACCTCGCCCTGAACCTTTTGCTGGGCGCCGGACTGCGCTGCTGGTGGGCGGACACCGGATCCGCGGCGCGAGCCCACTGCGCCACCGCGATCAGGCAGCTGCCCGACGCTGTCCACGACCCGCGGTGGGTCGCCGCGCTGGCCTGCGCCGAACCGGTGCTCGAAGCGGTTACCGTCACGCAGCTGCTCAGCGAGCCCCGGTGGGCGGACGAGACCGACGGTGACCGGCTGCGGCTGCTCGGCATCGCCGCGCACGCCATCGGCGACACCGAACGCGCCGCCGACCTCCTGGACCGGGCCCAGACGACCCTGCGCGACACCGGTCAACTCGGGCTGCTGCTGCACGTACAGGGCATCTACAACCACATATTGGTCGAACTGGGCCAGTTCGCGAAGGCCAGCGTCGTGGTGGCCGAGGCCGCCCGGCTCGCGGAACAGACCCGCCAGCCGGTGTGGACCGCCGGTGCCCTGTCCACGGGTGGCCGTCTGATCGCCTTCCAAGGCGACCCGGAGCGCGCCATGCAGATGGCCGAGCAGGCGACGAGGCTCGCCGGCCGGCTCAACGACCAACTCTGCGCGGCCGTCCTCGCCTCCGGTGCGGCCCACCTGGCCGCCGGACGGTACCAGGAGGGCTTCGACACCCACGCCCGCATCTTCGACCCCAACGACCCCGCCTACCACTGGCGGGAGCCCTTCGCGGGAGTCGGGACGATGGCCGAGTCCGCGGTCGGCGCCGGCCGGATCACCGAGGCCCGACGCATCCTCGCCGAGCTGGAGCAGACCGCCCGCATCACACCGGCGCCGCTCCTGCACACCCATCTCGGGTACGCGCGCGCGGTACTCGCCGAGGACGCCGACGCCGAACCGCTCTACCGGACCGCCCTGGCCATGAACCTCACCCGCTGGCCGTTCGTCCGCGCCCGGCTGCAACTGGCCTACGGGGAATGGCTGCTACGTCACGACCGCCCCGACGAGGCCCGCGACGAGCTGCGCTCATCCGCCGGCACGCTGCACGACATCGGCGCCGAACCCTGGGCACGACGTGCGAGCGAGGCACTCGACGCGACGGCCTGACCTCGGGACGACGCCCCGGGCGCGCAACAGCGAATCGGCCGCCTCGGTGCAGAGGCGGCCGATCTCGATTCGCGAAGGCCCGCGGTGACGAAGGGCCCGGGGTGCCCGGATACCGCGTCTCAGCCGGTCGGCCGCGGCCGGTCCGACCCGGGCCGCACCATCAGGACGGTCTTGCCCGGCTTGCGCGGCTGTGTTCCGCTGGCATACGCGGCCCGGCCGTCGGCGAGCGGGAAGGTGGCGCTGACGACCGAGCGCAGCCGGCCGGCGTCGACCAGTGCGGCCAGCCGTTGCAACTGCGTACGGTCGGGCTGCACGACGAAGAACATCGCGTGCACCCGGTGCGCGGCGGCAAGGTCATGATCGGGCGGGGCACCGAGCGTCACCAGCCTGCCGCCGGGCCGCAGCACCGGGTAGGAGCGCGCCAGCGTGGCACCGCCGACGGCGTCCAGCACCACGTCCACCCCGGCCAGTACATGATCGAAGTCTTCCCGGGTGACGTCGATGAACCGGTCGGCGCCCAGCGCCCGCACGGTCTCCGCGTGGTCGGGAAGATCGGTGGCCACGACCGTGGCCCCGAGGTCGGCGGCGATCTGGGTGGCGTAGACACCGACCCCGCCCGCGCCGCCGTGGATGAGGACCGTCTCCCCGGCGGCGAGCCCGGCGTGGTCGACCAGCGCCTGCCAGGCGGTGAGCGCGGACAGCGGCAGGGCGGCGGACTCGGCGTGCGACAACGTCCCGGGTTTGGCGGTCAGAGCCTGCGACGGTACCGCGACGAATTCGGCGGCGGCGCCGTCCCGGTCGAAGTCGATCAGGCCGTAGACCTCGTCGCCGGAGTCCAGCCCGGTGACCCCGGCTCCCGTTGCGACGACCGTGCCGGACACCTCGTGGGACGGGATGACCGGGGTGCGGTCACGGCCGTCGCGGGTGGTCCACGACAGGTCCCAGCCCAGTTCGGCGAAGGTGATCGCGGCGGCGTGCACCGCGACGAGTACCTCACCCTCACCCGGGCGTGGCCGGGGTGCGGTCTCGTAGACGAGCCTGTCGGGACCGCCCCGGGTGTGCGCCCGCAGCGCCATCATGGTGTCCATGAACGAACCATTCCTTTCCTGATGGTGTGACGATCGGCCGGCGCGACGCCGGCCGATCGACCAATGTGGTGTGTCACAACCCCTGCTTCTCGAGCCAGTCGAGGCAGGACTCGGCGATGTCGCGCCAGCCGCTGTCGATGGTCAGCGAGTGGCCGCGGTCCGGGAACTCGATGAGGTCGGTGACAGCGTCGGAGTTGCGGTACTGCCCGAGGGTCGCCTTGGTGATGGCCTCCGGCACCGTGTGGTCCCGGCCGCCCATGGCGAGCAGCAGCGGGCCGCGCTCGGCGTTGTCGGTGTCCACCTTGGCCGGCGAGTGCGGCGAGAAGTTCGCCACGGCCGCCTCGAACAGCGGCCGCCCGGGGGCCGGGATGGTCCACCGCTGGTACAGCTCGTCGGACTCCTCGGCGCTGACGGCGTTGCCGAAGCTGTACCGGAACTGGTCCGCGGTCAGGGACACGGCGTGGTGGATGTTGGCCGGATTCTTGAACACCGGGAGGGTGGCGCGCAGCGACGACAGCGGCAGGGGCAGGACGCCCTTGATCTGGGCGGCGTCGATGGCGATGGCCGCGGCCCCGTGGTTCTGGCCGAGCAGCTTCTCCGCGATCATGCCGCCGAAGGAGTGGCCGATCAGGATCGGGGGCTGCGCGAGTTCGCCGATGATGCCGGCGTAGTGGTCGGTGACCTCGTTGATGCCGCGGTTGGCGATGGCGTCCGGATTGGCGCGGGACAGTTCCACGGTGGCCGCGTCACCGGGCCAGCCGGGCGCCACGGGGGCGTAGCCGGCGTCGCGGAACAGGTCGAGCCACGGCCCCCAGGAGGAGGCGTGCAGCCACAAGCCGTGGATGAAGACGACCGGGATGGGTGACTGGGGCATGAGGGAAACCTCGTCTCTCGAGCGACGGTGGGTTGTTCCGTGATGGTGGCTTCGCCACCGGGGGCTGGGCTTGCGTCGGTCGACTGAGGCAGTGTCTGCAGTCGGCACCGTCAGGCGATGTGCGTGGCCGCGTCGAGAATGATCTGGACCACGGCGTCGGGGTGGGACACCATCACCGCGTGCGAGGAGTGAACGGTCCGGATCCGGGCGTGCGCCCGCTCGGCCATCATCCGCTGACCGGCAGGGTTGATGGCGTGGTCGTCCAGCGTGATCAGGTCCCAGCTCGGCAGCGTGCGCCAGGCGGGCGCACCGGACGGCTCGGTGAACGCGGTCAGCGACAGCGGCCGCTGGGTCACCGCCATCAGGTCGGCGGTTGCGGCGGGAATGTCGCCGGCGAACACCGACCGGAAGTCCTCCGGCTTGATCGTGATGTCCAGGTCGGCGCCGCCTGACGCGGCCGGGTTGGGCACCTGACGCGTCGAGGTCGTGCCGGGGCCGAGCTGCGACGGGTACGTTGCCGGATCGGGCACCGTGGCGATGCTCTCGCCTTGGTCGGGCACGAACGCGCCGACGTAGACCAGGGCCCGTACGTTCGGCAGGCCACGCGCGGCGTTGGTGATGACGGCGCCGCCGTAGGAGTGCCCGACCAGCACGATCGGGCCGCTGATCGACTGCAGCAACGCCCGGACGTAGTCCGAGTCGCTGCTCAACCCCCGCAGCGGGTTCGGCGCGGCAACCACCGGGTAGCCGAGGCGCCGCAGCGCCTTGACCTCCGCATTCCAGCCGCTGGAGTCGGCGAACGCGCCATGCACCAGCACGATGGTCGGCCTGGTCCAGGCGGGGCTCCCACCGGTCGAGGCGGTGGCGGCGTTGATCCCGAAGATGACGATGGTCGCCACGGTCACGACGGCGGTCATCGTCACGGCCAGGCGGTGCCAGCGCGCAGGCGGACGTCGGTGTGCGGGCATCGGTGTTTCCTTTCCACGGTGGACGAGATGACACCGACCATCGTCGTGCCGATGCGGCGGCGGGTCTTGCGTCAGTCGACGGTGCACACCACCGACAGTCGACTGTCCCGGCGGCCCGGGGGAGGGCCGGCCGGCTACGCCGCCGGCCGGGTCCCGCCGTCGAAAATTCGGAGGTTTGGACCCGCGCCGAGTGGACAGGAGCGGGGCACCCGACCGGGTGGGGCCACGAATGTGCGTGGACATAACGCCGGCACCGGGCCACGTTCGCATCGAAAGGATGCCCACCGCGTATGTCGACTCGGCACTCCACCTCGAAGTCGCGCCGGGGGTCGGCGGCGCTGTCCATGGTCCTGCTCGCGCTCAGCGTTGTGCTGGTCGTGGCGATGACCCGGTACCTCGGCCACACCGGCCACCAGAGCCCGGCAGCACCGCCGCGCGCCACGCTGAGTGCGCTGCCGCAGAACGTCAAGCCGCCATTCGATCCGGGTGCCGGGGCGCCGCTGCCGCAGCACCGGGTGGTGGCGTACTACGCGGTGCCGGACGCCGCCGCCACCGGGCCCGCCTACCAGCTCAGCGACGCGATGCTGGCCCGGCTGCGGTCCCAGGCCGATCAGTACCAGGCCCTCGACCCGGCCCACCCCGTGGTCGCCGGGATCGACCTCGTGGTCAGCGTGCCCGACCGGGACCCCGGCCCGGCCGGCACCTACAGCCACCGGGTCGACCGCGCCACCGTCGACCGCTACGTCGAGTTCTGCCGGGCCAACGGGCTCGTGCTGTTCCTCGACCTGAACTTCGGCTGGTCGGACCCGCTCACCGAGCTCAACGCCTTCCGTGACTACCTCAGGCTGCCGTTCGTGCACGTCGCCGTCGATCCCGAGTGGATGTTCCCCCGGCACAATGGTGTCCCGGGCACGAACCTGTCGAACGTGCGGGCCGCCGACCTGAACCCGCTGATCCAGGCGGTCGCCGCGATGCCGCAGGAGTTCCAGGTGCCGCGCAAGATGTTCATCATCCACCAGTACCGGGCCGACGGCGACGGCCTGTCCAACCCGTTTGATCCCGGCGCGGCGCTCATCGCCGACAAGCGGAACCTGGTCGACGACGACCGGGTCGACGTCGTCGTCCACGTCGACTCCGTCGGTGGCTGGGCCGGGGACATCCAGGTGAAGACCCAGCAGTACAACGACTGGGTCGCGCAGGGCATGCAGCAGTACCACAACTTCCGGTACGGCGGATTCAAGATCTTCTACCAGCTGGAGTCCAAGAACCGGCTCATGACCCCGCAGGAGGTCATGGCGCTGCAGCCCCCGCCGATGGTGATCACCTACGGCAACTGAACGCGGCGGGCCGGCGACCACCGCAGCCCGCTATGCGGGAGCGCAGGAGGCGGGGGCAGTTGGGATGGTGGCCTTCAGCAGGGTGCCGCCGTCGGCGGGGCTGGCGACGGTGAGGTGTCCGCCGAGTGCCTCGACGCGGTCCTTGAGCCCGGTGAGGCCGGTTCCGCGGTGCTGGTCGGCGCCGCCGATGCCGTCGTCGTGGATCGACAGGTGCAGGACGTCGTTGCGGAGCGTCGCCTGCACGTGCACGACGGTGGCGTGGGCGTGTTTGGCCGCGTTGGTCAGCGCTTCGGACACGACGTAGTACGCGGCCGTCTCGACCACCGGGGGCATGCGCTGGCTGGTCTGGACGTCGAGGTCGACCGGTACCAGCGATCTGCGGGCGAGTGCTCTGAGCGCGATCGGCAGACCGCCCGAAGCCAGCAACGTCGGGTGGATGCCTCGGGAGATCTCGCGCAGGTTGGCCATGGCACTGTTCAGGCCGGACAGGGCGCGTGACAGTTCCGCCCTGGCCTGCTTCAGTTCCGGCGGCAGGGTGGCCTGGGCGGTACCGAGCTGCATCGCCACGGCGAGGAACTGCTGCATTGCGCCGTCGTGCAGGTCGCGCTCGATGCGCTGGCGGGCCTGGTCCGCGGCGGCCACGAGCCGGGTCCGGGACGCGCCGAGCTCAGCCTTGCTGTCGGCGTTGGCGATGGCGGTGGCGGCAAGGTCGGTGAAGTCCGCGACGCGTGCCTCGGTGCCGGCCGGCAGCGGCTCGTCCCGGGCCCACGCCACGCCCGCCACGCCCCACAGCCGTCCGTCGACCACGATCGGCACCCCGACCACGGAATTGATACCCATCTCACGGGCGACCGAGGCGATGTGGCCGGCCGCGCCCTCGAATTTGTCCACCCTGGCGGCGCGGCCGGTGTCGCGCACCTTGGCCAGCACGTTCTCGCCCTCGACCGGCCAGCGCACCTGCTGCGCGCTCTGGCCGGTGAGGCTGGTCGAGACGACGCTGGCCGTGCCGTCGGGTTCAAAGCGACACAGCCACGTGCTGTAGTCACCCAGCAGCGCGTGCAGCTCGGTGGTGATCGCGTCGAAGACGTCGGGCGGAGGACTGCCGTGCGCCACGAGCTTGGCCACTCGCCCCAGCGCGGCTTGTTCGGCGGCGAGCCGGCGCAGCTGCTCCCGGCTTGTTTCCAGCGAGTCCAGCACTGCCGCACGTTCCCAGCCGGCGTGCAGCAGCGATGCCAATGACGGCACGACGGACTCCCGTAGCCGCTGCATCGTCCGCTTGGGCGTTGCGACGGGCACCACCAGGGTCCCGAGCTGCGCAGCGCCGGAGTACAGCGGAAGCGCCGCGTGCCGGTCATCGCTGGGGACGGCCGCGAGGTGGATCTCGGCGTCCGGCAGTTGGAGGGATCGCGCGATGCACTGTGCGACCGCGGGCAGCACCCCGGGGAGGTCGTCGGCGTGCAGCAGCAGCCGGGCCAGGTCGGCGGTGAGATCAGATTCCTCGGCCTGGGCGGCGCGCAGCCGGGACAGGTCCGCCACCGCGCTCGTGGGCACCGCGACAATGAGCAGGACCGACAACTCGACGAGCTGCCGTATGTCCGACACGGCGAGCCTCTCGACGGGCTGGACGTGGAAGAAGCCGAACGCCACCGTGCTCGCGAGCGCGGTGACCAGTCCGAGCCACATGCCCCACACCATCGAGGCCACCAGCACCCCGACGATGTAGATCACGCCCGGAGAGACCGGTGCCATGCCCTGCCGGAGCGGATAGACCAGCAGGGTCTCGACCACGATCAGCAAGGCGACGACCGCGATCCCCACAGCGCGGGGCGGAGGTGTCGGTCGCACCAGCCGCGACAGCGAACCGACATGCACTGACACCAGTCTAGTCCGCCTGCGGCGCATCGCATGCTTGCAGCCGTGCACCGCTGACGAACGCGACGTACGAGACGCCGACCCGGCTGTACATCGTGCGGCCACGGTGCAGGACGTCAGGTGTGGCCGAGCGGGGTGGCCAAGATGTGTGCGTGCCGTGCGCAGGGCAAGGACGGCAACATGCGACTGTCCCTGGTGCTGTTGGCGCGGCGGTCACGGCCGGGACGGGACCGGGATCAGCGACCACCGAACGGCGCCGGAGGTGTCGGTCCAGGTGTGCTCTGGCCGACTGCCGGCGTCGCGCGCGCCGGCCCGCACCGCGTCGGCCGGACCGAAGGCGGACTGGAGCAGGTAGCGCACTCGGTGGCGGCGTGGGTCGGCGAGGGACGCCGCGAAGTCGCGATCGGGCGTGATGATGAACTGTCTCGGCTTCCCGCTGGCGAGGATGATGGCGAACGCGTAGGCGGAGTCGGCGATGACGGCTCCGTCCGGCAGCGCCATGCCGTCGATGTCGCGGGCGATCTGTTGGTCCAGTCCGGTCCGCTGTGCCGCGCCGGTGACGCCGGCGCGGGTGAACCAGTCCGATTCCTCGCGGGCAAGGACGGGCGAGCGCAGGGTGACCACGGTGGTGGGGACCGCGAGCGCGGCCGCGAGAACGGCCACGGCGACCGTCGACAGGCGCCGGACACGGGCCGAGCGCCACGAGCGTCCGCGGGTGGCAGGCGCGCCCGGAGGTGCGGCCAGCAGCGCGCCGGCGAGCAGTGCCGCAAGCGGCACCACCGTGATCTGGAACCGCAGCCAGCCGAATGAGCCGCCGGCCAGGAACGCGAGCTCGTCGAAGGCGAGCACGGCACCGAGGACCGTCAACGGCGCGATCATCCGGGGGTCGCGGCGGCGGACGGCCATCACCGCGGCCAGGATCAGCAGCAGCGGCACCAACGGTTGCAGTCCCAGAATCTGGTGCAGGGCGTACGCGGTCCTGGCGCCGAGCGTCACCCCGGTGACCGACTCGATGCCCTGCGCGTTGGAAGCGACCTGGGCGGAGTTGCCGTACTCCGACGAGAACGTCGCGAACCACTGCCCGACGATGATCTTACTGGCCAGCGCCCACCCGGCAACGGCCAGGAAGACCGGCAGGCCGACGATGACCGCATCCGTCTGTGCGGTTGCGTACCGCCACCTGGCCCTGCCGCGGCCGCGCCACCAGGTCACCGCGGCGACGACCGCCGGCACCGCCACGCCCGGCGCGAGCGCCTCGTAGCGGGCTCCGTAGGCCAGGCTCAGGCTGAGGCCGAGCGCGACAAGGGACTCCGGGCGCTGGCCGGTCAGCCAGATGAGCAGGCCGCGCACCGACAGGACCAGGAAGAACATGAAGCATGCCTCGCTGGTGCCGTTGCCGCCGTAGATGATCATCATCGGGTGCAGCGCGAGCAGGACGGTCAGCGCCGTGCGGGGCACCGCGGACACGCCCATGCGGCGGAAGATGTCGTTGCCGACCGCGACCGTGCCCGCCATGAACAGCGCCGAGGTGAGCCCGGCGGCCAGCCCGTCGCGGGTCAGTGCCGGTATCAGGGCCTTCAGCGGCAGCAGCGGAAGCATGACCAGCGACGGCAGCGGGTTCCATACGAAACCGACCGCGGCCAGGTGCGGGTCCCGGCTGAACAGGACGTAGTAGGCGTTGGCGACCCGGCTGACCGCGTCGACATGGATCAGGTGGTTGCGCCAGAACCACCCGGCGGCGCCGAGGTAACACAGCAGGACCACCGCGAAGACGACTCGACCCTCGGTCATGCGGGCCCTTCGATGCCGCCGCAACCCCTCGAGCGGGACGGACAGGTCGGCGGTGGTGCGGAGGTCAGTCGACATGCGCCGTGCTCAGCGAGTTGTGCACCCGGGGCAGGTGCAGTCCGTGCGTGGTCTTCTCCCAGTACGACGGGTTGAAGATCAGCTGCAGTGCGGCCTTGGCCCCGGCGATGCTCATCATCACCCAGTACAGCGGCGAGAGCAGTGCGGTTGCGAGGAGGTCGGGCCGCTCGATCTGGCGGACCGTGAGCACGTTGAGGTAGATCACGGTGGCGTTGCCGAAGACCAGGCAGACCAGGCCGACGTAGTAGAAGGGGGCGATGAACAACGCTTCGATGACCGGCGGGGTGGCCAGGAACCACAGCACCGTCATGGCCCAGAAGACCGCGTTCAGCAGCGCGGTGATCGGGGTGCCGCCGACGAAGAGGTTGAGACACAACAGCCCCCGCCAGTTCAGCTGACGAGCCGTTGCCCACGGCGAGCGGGAATGCACGAGCCAGGTCTGCAGATATCCCTTGTACCACCGGCTGCGTTGCTTGATCCAGTTGATGAAGTCGGAGTTGGCCTCCTCGAGCGTCACCGAGTCGAGCACGCCGACCCGGCCGCCGAGACGGGCCAGGCGGATGCCGAGGTCGGCGTCCTCGGTCACGTTGAAGGGATCCCACGCGCCAAGGCTGCGCAGCGTCCGCATCCGGAAGTGGTTGCTGGTGCCGCCGAGCGGGATCGGCATGCCGAGCGCGACGAGCCCGGGCAGCAGCGAGCGGAACCAGGTGGCGTAGTCGAGGGTGAACCACCGCGTGATGCGGTTCTGGTCGCTGTTGAAGTAGCCCAACTCGGCCTGCAGGCATACGTAGGCGGGGTCGAGCCGGCTGAACGCGACGGCGGCGCGCCGTAACTGCAGCGGCTCCGGCCTGTCCTCCGCGTCGTAGATGGTGACCAGTTCGCCTCGTGCGGACTGCAGGCCGTAGTTGCACGCCTTCGGCTTGGTCCGCGGGTGCGCGACGGGCACGGCCACGATCTCCACGTGGGGGCTGGGCAGCACCGCCAGGGCGGCCGCGATGGTCTCGTGGTCATCGGCTTCGAGCAGCAGCTTCACGTCCAGCTTCTGCACGGGGTACTCCAGCGCGGCGATGTGGTCCATGAGCGGCCCGATCACCTGCGGTTCGCGGTACGCCGGCACCAGAACCGTGTAGACCGGCAGCTCGTGGTCGGGGACGGCCCGGGCGTCCTCGTCGCTCACGCGAGTCCGGTGCTCATCGCGACTGGCGGCCCAGACCAGCGCGATGCGAAAGATGATGGCCCCGGCGTACAACACCGTGATGGCGGCGATCAGGACTCGCAGGGTACCGATCGTCCACCACACGAGCGGCGGTACCAGCAGCAGGGCGCTGCCGAGGAGAGCCGCTCGCTGCAGCCGCGTGAGGACGACGTGCGCGGAATAGTCTGGCCATCGGGTGCGCAGCCCATTGATGCTCTTCGCCAGGTCGCTGTCGAGGTGGTGGTCCAGGTGGGCGGATGGTTTCTTGATCAAGTTCATTCCTGGCGTTTCGGACGGCCGGGGGACGTTGTTGATGCAGCGGGTGGAACGTCAGTGGCTGGAGATGAAGCTGCCGATCGCGCTCGATGACCAGGCCACCGGTAGCGCGGGCCCGCCGAGGGCGGCGGCCATCACGACCAACGCCAGCGCGGCGCGGCGCCCGCGAGGCACGTAGCGGCGTTCGGTGGGTGGCGGCGGGGCGACCGCCCGCGACCAGCGCCAAACGAAGATCGCAATGGTGACCGCCAGCACGACATCGAGCACGCCCGGGACGACGGCCACCCGGAACGCGCCGGGGCCGAGCAGCCGCCCCGCCAGCAACGTGCCCGCGAGGCCGAGCACCGCCACGGCGGTCACCACACCCGATGCGACCAGCACCCGGGCCAGCAGGCGACGCGTCGCGCCGAAGCAGCAGAGCCCGGCAAGCGCCAGGCACAGCACTGCGCCCGGCAAGGCGGTCGCCGGGACGGCCGACTCGGGCAGGACGAGCGTCTGCCCGGCGTGCCGGACGAACAGCGACGTCGCGTCGAGCCGGCCGGCGAACGGTGCGCTGATCAGTGCCGCGCCGCCGCGTATGAGCCGGTCGCCGGCGTGTTGCACGGCCGGCATCGGCACGTCGAGCGCCACCAGGGGAAGCACCAGTGCCCAGCGCAGCCGGGCCGCGGCCCGCGTGCCCAGCAGCAGCACGGTCGCGCCGGCGAGATACGCCGCCGTCGCCAGCAGCGCGAACGCCGACGAGGACGCGTCATCTGGCGCGATCACGGTCAGGACCGCGGCCATCATGAGCAGAAACGTCGCCAGCAGGCCGTCCACCTGACGATCGTGTACGTCCAGTTCCGCGTCGGGCGCCTTCAGCCGGCCCACGAGCAGCGCCGCGGCCACAGCCAGCGGAATCACCAGCGGCACATCCGGTTCTCTGCTCCACAGGCCGTTCCAGAACATGGGGGTCACCGCCGGAAACGCGGCCACGGTCAGCACGCAGGCGAGCGCGAAGCGGATCCGGACCGACCGGCGGCCGTCGATGACCATCCGGCGGACGGCGGAGGCTCCCGCCGCGGATCCCGCCGCCCGCGCCGGGCGCAACCGTGGGCGGAGCAACATCTGCGAGCGCAGCCGCGCGAGGTGGTAGCCGAAGCGGAGCCCCTCGCGCAGGGATGCCTTGCTCGCTCCCGCGTGCCGTGCCTGGAACGTGTACGGGACCTCCACGACCCGATCGATGCGGCCGCGGACGAGGATCTCGAGCAGGATCTTGTATCCGTTGGGGCGAAGATCGGACGGTTCGACCGCCTCGCGCCGTACCGCGAAGAAGCCGCTCATCGGGTCCGTGACCGGCCGCAGCCGCAGCGGGAAGGCCAGCCTGGCCAGGGTTCCCGACGCCCGCGATACCAGGCGGCGCAACAGCCCGCCGAGGCCGTCACTGCGGCCCGGCCCGCGGTAGCGGCTGGCAACCACGACATCCGCCCCGGCCTCGGTCGCGGCCTCGATGAGCGCCGGCACGGTCTCGGGTGGATGCTGCAGGTCACCGTCCATGACGACCACCCAAGGGGTCCGGGCGGCGGCGATTCCGGCTACGACCGCCCCGCCCAGGCCGCCGGGGCGTTGTCCCGGCAGGCGATGCAGGAGGCGGATGCGGTCCGGTGCGCTCGCGCCGGCCGCACGGATCGTCTCCGGTGTGTCGTCGTCGCTGTCGTCGACGAACATGACCTCGAACGGCATGCCGGCCAGCGCGGCATCGAGGCGGCGCAACATGGGGGCCACGTTGTCGGCCTCATTGCGCGTCGGAATGACGACGCAGACCTGGGGCTCCGGCTCCATCACCCCTAACGACGCGGCTGGACCCGGACTCTCGGCAGTGGGCTCGATCAATGATGGTCCTCTCGCCTTGCTCGTTGGCGGTTCGGCGTCCGCAGACCCGCTCGCGAGCGCGGCCTCCGATCGCCCGGTCCTCGCGGATGCCGGCCGGCGCACGCGGTCATAGCTTCGCCGGGGCGTCGGTCTGCCGGTAGCTGAGCCGCGCGACGGCGTCGACGAACGCCTCGTAGTACTCCAGGACGATCACGTGGGTGCCCTGGCCGAGGGTGCGGCTGACCACGTGCGGGGCCGCCCCTTGATCCACCCAGCTGTCCAGCACCAGTTTGCCGTCGACGTACAGCCGCACGCCGTCGTCGCCGATCACGGTGAACTCGTAGGTGCCGGCGGCGAGCTGCGTGGTCTTGGTCCAGCGGGCCGAGAACTGGTCGGCCGGGATCGCCGGATCGGGTGAGCCTTCGCCCCAGTCGAAGTCGACGGCGTCGTCGAGACGGGTCACGGCAGGCACGCCGCTGAGGGTCTTGTTCGCGAAGTACTCGGCGTGCCATGGATCGTCCGGCGTGACCGCCCCGATCCGGGTGTAGCCGAAGGACAGCCGGGCGCCGACCATGTCCTCGTAGTACTCGACGCGAATCGTGTGTGTCCCGGCGAGCAGCACCTTGTCGACCGAGTACGGCGCGTTCTGGTCCTGCCAGCGGTCCAGGATCAACGTGTTGTCGACGTACACCCGGACCCCGTCGTCGCTGGCGCCGCTGAACCGGTAGGTGCCGGCGGCCAGCGTGTCGGTCTTGGCCCACCGGCCGACGAAGTGGTCGGCATTGATCGGCGCGCCGGGCGAGCCGTCGCCCCAGTCGAACGCGATCGTCTGGTCGGTGCGGGTCAGGTCGGGCGCGCGGTCCGGGATCGCCGACGTGGGGCTGTTCCAGAACTCGGCGGTGTAGGACGTTGGTGCCGGCAGGTCGCCAGTCTTCGTGTACACCAGCCGGATCTGCGCGCCACCCGCGTTTTCGTAGTATTCCAGCACGATGTTGTGCGGCCCGCCGTCGAGTGACACCTGCGCCGAGAAGGCGGTCGGCGAGTGGTCGGTCCACTGGTCGATCACCCGTGTGCCGTCGACGGCGAGCCGGACCCCGTCGTCGGCGGTCGCGGTGAACGTGTATACGCCGGGCGCCACGCTGATCTGCCGCGTCCAGCGAGCCGCGAAGTGGTCAGCGTTGATGCCCGGCCCCGGCGAGCCGTCGCCCCAGTCGTGGCTGATGTCGTCCTCGGCCCGGCTCAGCGTGGCCGGGGCGCTGGGAATGGTCGGTGCACTGCCGGTGCCGGGAGTGTTCCAGTACTGCGCGGCCCACGCCTGGTTCGGCTGATCCGTGGTGCTGTCCCAGGACAGTTTCGCGACCGCCGCGACCGCGTCGTCGTAGAACTCCATCTTGATGGCGTGGTTGCCGGCCGTCAGGTCCGTGGTGTACTCGTGCGCGACGCCGGACTGGTCGTGCCACTCGTCGATGACCAGCTTGTCGTCGATGAACAGCCGGACGCCGTCGTCGGTGACGGTGGTGAACTTGTACCGGGCGGCCGCAAAGTACTGCGACTTGGTCCAGCGGGCCGAGAACTGGTCGGCGGAGACTCCCGGGCCGGGCTCATCCGGCCAGACGAAGTCGATGAGCGGATCCTGCCTCGTGAGGGCGGGTGCCCCGGTCAAGGTGGGGTTCGAGAAATACTGGGCGCTGAAGGTGCCCGACGGTGCATAGGTGGCCGTGTACGTGGTGTCGGCCTCCGGCGTCGTGATCACGTGCCTGATGGCCTTGCCGTCGGACCAGCCGGTGAAGTGGTAGACCGTGCCATCGCTGGCTTGTGCCAGCGGCGGCGCGGCGAGTTCCCGTTGGAAGCCGCGCACCCCCTGCACCGTGTACGGCGTGGTGATCGGGATGCCGTCGAGGGTCAGCCCGAGGCCGGGCGGCGAGGACTGGAAGGTCAGCGTCGACTTGAGCGGGTTGATCCGTATCGACTTCGAGTCGGACAGCCCGTTGGTGTCGGTGGCCGTCACGAGAATCTCGTACCAGGTGTCCGCGGACGGCTCACCGGTCTGCGGGATGGTGAACGAGCCGACCCGGCCGGTCAGCGGCCCGACGAACGGATGGAAGTGGGTGCCGTGGTGCAGCCGGACCTCGGTCTTGATGTTGGCGTCGTTGAGGTCGAAGCCGGCGGCGTCGCTGGCGAAGGCGTTGTAGGTGATGGTGTCGCCGGCGCGGTACGTCGAACCGTCCGCCGGCGCGGCGACGCGCAGGGTCGGCGGCACACCGACCTGCACCACGAGCGGAATCGCCGGCGATTCGTGTCCCTGGCCGTCGGAGACGGTGAGGTTGACCTGGTACACGCCGACGGCGTTGTAGACCTTCGTCGGGTTGGCGTCGGTGCTGGTGCTGCCGTCGCCGAACGACCACTGGTACGTCAGCGGGTCGCCGTCCGGGTCGCTGCTGCCCGCGCTGGAGAAGTGCACGGTCAGCGGGGTGTTGCCCTTCACCACGTCGGCGGTGGCGTTGGCGGTCGGCTGATGGTTGCCGGCGTCGTAGCTCACGCGGTACAGCCGGCCCGGGAAATAGGTCAGGTAGTACAGCGAGCCGTCGGGTGCCTCCTTGAGATCGACAACCGGGCCGGCGGCCGTGTCGAAGTCGTGCACAGCGGTGACGTGGCCGGTGCTGTCGAGGTCGGCCCGCTTGATGAGACCGATGGCGTAGTCGCCGAAGAAGAGGCTCCCGCGGTACTCGGGCGGAAACATCGTGCCGCGGTACACCGGGCCGCTGGTGACGGCGGCGCTTTGCCCGTTGTGCGGGTATGCGTAGATCGGGTCGAGGTAACCGGCGCAGTTGCTGGTGCAGGCGCCTTCCTTGGCCGGCCAGCCGTAGTTGCCACCCTTGACGATGTGGTTGAGCTCTTCCCACGAGTAGTCGCCGACGTCGCCGCCGTACAGCTCGCCGGTGGCTTTGTCGAACTGGAACCGCCAAGGATTGCGGAATCCGTAGGCCCAGATCGCGCCGAGCTTGTCGGGTTGGCCGTAGAACGGGTTGTCCGCCGGAATGGACCCGTCCTTGTTGATGCGCAGGATCTTGCCGTGCGGGTTGCTGAGGTCCTGCGCATTCGGCGGATACCCGTTGTCGCCCACGGCGAAGTACAACTTGCCGTCGGGCCCGAATCGGATGCTGCCGCCGACGTGCAATTCCTGTGACGGCGACTGGGTCTGGAAGATCAGAAATGGTCCCTGCGTGCCCACGTCGGTGGAAGCGTCGAACCGGACAAGGCGATTGAGCAGGTCAAGACCGGTGTAGTAGAAGTAGACATAGAAGTTGTCGACGCCGAAGGCGGGATCGAAGGCGATGCCGATCAGGCCTCGGTCACCCGAGGCGACGGAGGGCAGCTCCGCGAACGGCTGGGCCAGCAACTGACCGTTCTTGAAGATCTTGATCTTGCCGGTGCGCTCCAGGATGAAGATGCGCCCGTCGGGCGCGATCTCGAAGCCGGAGGGCCCGTCGAGCCCGGCACCGACCACCGGCGAGGTTTGGAAACCGGGCGGCGGTGCGGCATGCGACGGGGTGGCCGGCCCGGTCACGGCGACGGCGGTGGCGGCGACCAGGACCAGCACGGTGAAGAGCGCGGCGCGGACGACCGGACGGCGGCGCCGGGGCGGCCGGACCCCTGGAATTGATTCGCCGAAGCCCCGCACCGCGCACTCCTCTCGAATGGATCTCTCGTGATAGCCGGAACCCGGCAAGCGCATGCGGAAACGGCACAGCGCGCAATTCCGCCGAGCGGTCAGGGTGTGACAACAGACGACACAGCGTCCCGGCGGGACGGGCACGCGACAGCGACATAAGGTCGGCGATGCGGCGATTGTTCGCCCAGATCGTAACCGGCCGGATCGACGCCGTGATGCCGTGATGCGCGGGCGCTGAAGGTGAGGTTCGGAGGAGAAGGTCAGTTCACCCGTCGAATTCGTTTCGTGGAGACTGCGGTCTGGTGGCCGTCGGTGTTGCGGCCGCACCGTCCGGTGGGGAGGTGGCGGCGGACCTTGCCGCTGGGGTCGGCGCGAAGTTGGTCGGTGCGTGCGGTGAAGGTGTCCGGGTCGAGGGTGCCGAGGGCGCGCCATGCCTCGCCGCGGATTCGCGCGTTCGGATGGTCGAGGAAGGCGACGAGTTGGGTGGCATCCGCGCGGGTGCCCATGTCGGCCAGGCCGGCGAGCGCACCGATGATGGCGTCCCGGGTGGCGTCGGCGTTGGTGAGTGTCGCGCGGTAGAGCGCGGCGGAGCTGGTGTGGCCGAGGGCGCGCAGGCTGGTGCGGGCCAGGTAGCGCACCCGTGCGTCGGGGTCGAGCAGGGCGCGGCGAAGGTGCGGTTCGCTGTCGGGGTGGTGGGTGCGGGCCCGCAGCGCCTTGCCCCGGATCCGGGGGTTGGGGTCGGATTCGAGCAGCGGCAGCAGCCGGCGTTGGACGGCCGGGTCGAGGCCGCGCGCGGTGGCCACGCCGGTGGCCCAGTGCCGCAGGGCCGGGTCGCCGGTGGCGACGGCCTGCTCGACGCAGGCGGCCGGCTCGACGGTGGCGAGCATGCGCAGGCAGCTCGCGGCTACCTCGGTGTCATCGCCGCGGGCGCCGGCCCACAGGGCGGCCCGGCCGGCCGGGTCGCCGTCGATGAGCAACTCGCCGATGGTGCGCACGACCGGGCCGGCGCGGCGGCGCGCGCCGAGGCCCTCGATCAGCGGGAGGAGTTGCACGAGCGAGGCGCCGTGGACAACCGTGAGCCGGGTGTGCACCGCGGCGGTGGCCTGCCGGCGGACGGGGTCGACCGGGTCGTTGAGGCGCAGCAGCAGGAACGGCAGGGTGAACAGCTCGCCGCTGGTGGCCAGCCACCGGACACCGGCCTCACGCAGGTATCCGGACCGGTCGAAGGTCAGCAGCGCCGCGACCGCGGGGGCATGCCGGCCGTAGTCCTCGCCCAGCGTGCTGACGCCGGCTCCGAGCGTCGTGGCGAGCGAGCGGCGACGGCCGCGGTACGCACCCTCCAGGACGACGACGGCGCGCGGAGTGGCCCCGCGCAGCAGGCCGCTGAGCCTTGCGGCTGCCCGCGCCGGGTCCTGGTCCCAGCAGCGCAGGACCTCCTCGACGCCGACGATCAGGCGCTCGGCGTTCCAGCGCTGCACACCGTCGTGTTTCCATCGCATCGTGCTACCCGTCCCGCAGCGGCTGCCTCCGCCTGCGCAGGATAGCCAGGGACACCAAGGCGACGCCTCGTATTTTGCCGGCTGTCCGGCGTGGCGAGCGCCCGGTCGCGGTGGCACTCGGCATCCCGGGGTCAGCGTGGCTCGTGCTGAAGGTCCAGGAGCTGCTCGTAGAAGCCGCCGAAGCCGCGGGCACGGTCGACGAGGTGCAGCTCCAGGATCCAGTGGCACGCGCGGCCGGTGGAGTCGGTCCGGCGCAGCGGCTGATCGCTGCCGGCGGTGATGTAGTAGGTCACCTTGTCGCCGTCGATGCGCTCGTGCGGGAACTCGCCGAGCAGGTGTCCGGTGTGCGTGATGCCGAGCTCCCAGCCGGCGTCGGCGATGAGCCGCAGCATGTGCGTGAACAGCTGGTCGCCGGTGATGTCGGGCCGGTCCAGGAAGTACCGCTGACCGGCGGCGAAGATCGTGGCCAGGTCGGCGTTGAGGCGGTGCTTGACGGGGTCGTCGCCGAGGACGAACGTGCGGCCGAAGTCGGCCTCCCAGCCGTCGAAGATCGGCCCGAAGTCGCAGAACACGATGTCATCGGCGTCGATGACCCGGTCCGGCGGGTTCTCCCGGTACGGCTGCAGCGTGTTCGGGCCGGACCTGACGATGCGCTTGTGCCAGTACCGCTGCACCCCGAACATGTCGTGCGCCAGGTCGCGGATCGTATCGCTGATCTCCCGGTCACGGCGGCCCGCCGCGATCAGCCCGCGGCGCTCGACCTCGGCGAACAGCTCCATCGCGTTGACCTCGGCGGCCAGCAGCCGGGCCGCCCGCTCCGATTCCGATCCAACGACGACCTCTGCACCGTTCATCCCACGACCGTACCGCTCGATGGCTCGCTGCACCGGCTACGGTTGTCCGTGACGCGGATCTCTTGGAGGCCAACGGTGGGGGAGATCGTCTGGATCGGCCGCTATCCGGTCAAGTCGATGCTCGGCGAAGATCTGGGCGACGCCGTCCTCGCCGAGACGGGTATCGACGGTGACCGGCGGTACGCGCTGATCGACGAGCAGACCGGTCTCGTCGCCAGCGCGAAGAACCCGCGCAAATGGCGCGGGTTGCTGAGCATGAACGCGCGGTACGACGCCGACGGGCAGGTCGCGATCACCCTCGCCGACGGCACGGTCGTCCGCCACGACGACCCGGCGGCCGACCGGCTGCTGTCCCGGGCCGTCGGACGCCCCGTACGGCTGGCTGCGACCCGCCCCGAGGGCGCGACCCTCGAACGGCTGACGCCCGCTACGGAACCCTCGCCGGGGGCGATGACCCATGGCTCGCTGGCGGCCGGTACGCCGGGCGACACGTTCGTGGACTTCGCCGCCGTGCACGTGCTGACCACGGCGACGCTCGACGCGCTCGCCCGTGCACATCCCCGGCACGCGATCGACGCACGGCGCTTCCGGCCGAACATCGTGGTGCGCATGCACGACGATGTGCCGTTCGCCGAGAACACCTGGCCCGGCCGGAGCCTGATCCTCGGAGTCCAGGCGGCCGTCCACGTCGTCGCGCCCACCCCGCGATGCGCGGTGCCGACCCTCGCGCAGGGCAACGGCCTGCCCGAGGACCCGGATGTGCTGCGCACCGCCGCCCGGGTCAACCGCGTCCCGGTGCTCGACCTCGGCGTGCTCACCTGCGTCGGTGCCTACGGCATGGTCCGGCAAGGCGGGCACCTACGGGTCGGCGACCGCGTGACGGTGACGGCCTGACCTTCCGTATCGCCCTACGTCGATCCTATAGGTCGAGATGCGGCCCCGGTGGCGTGCCGGCCGGATCCGATGCACCGGCAGGATCACCTCCATGCCTCTGCTCTTCTCGTACGGCACGCTGCGGGACCCGGCGGTGCAGCGGGCCAACTTCGGCCGGGAGCTCGACGGCCGCGACGACGCGCTGCCCGGGTACGCGACGCGGCTGCTGGAGATCACCGACCCGGACGTCGTCGCCCTCAGCGGCGAGACCCACCACCCGATTGTCGTGGCGACCGGCGATGACACCGACCACGTCTCTGGCGTGGTGTTCGACGTGACCGAGGACGACCTGACCGCCGCCGACGGGTACGAGGTCGACGACTACCACCGCGTCCTGGTGCCCCTCGCGTCCGGTGTGCAGGCGTGGGTGTACGTGAGCGCCACCGCCTGAGCGCCGGGTTCCGCCGCGGACCGGGCCGCGTATGCTGTGCGCCGTGACACGCCTGGCCATCGGCGCTGCGGCCGCAGTCGGATGGCTGCGGCGTCCGGTGTTGCCGCTGGCCATCTTCGCGGCGATCCTCGCGGCGCTGGCGCTCACCGTGGCCCCCGCCTGCGACGGCATGCCGGTCACCCGGCCGGGTGGCATGGCGGCCAGCATGGATGCGCCGCACCCCTCCGCAGGGCAGCTGGCCGACGGCGTACCGGCGCCGGTCATCCCGTGCCCGATGCTCGCGGCGGGTGCACCGTCCAGCCATGTGCAGGCCTGTCAGCCGGTGCCGACCGCCGGCGCCCACCTTGTCGTGGCTGCGCCAGCGGCTGCCGACGCCGGCGGATACCCGGTGCCGATCGCGGCCGTGCCGTACGCCGGTGTGCCGCTGCTGCTGCATGCGGCGTCCTTGCACGAACTCAGCCAGTTGCGTCTGTAGGGGAGACCCGCACCTCCGAAGTGATCTTGCTCGGGGGTGTCTCGTCATCCGGTCCACCGCCGGGTTTTCGATGGGTTTCCGCTTCGCGAAAGGCGCTGTGTTGGTGAATCTCGCCGCTGTCCTGGCCACCGGGCTGTTTGCCGGTGGTGTGTCCTGTGCCGCTGTGCAAGGCGGCCTGCTCGCGGGTCTCGTGGCCCGGCAACGCCCGGCTCCCGCACCCGGCACACCCGGCGTGCCGGCCTCGACCACGAGCACGGCCGGCCGAACGCCGGCCGGTCCTGCCAATGCGGACGCCGCTCCGGGCTCGGTGCGCAGGCGTCTGGTCGACGACCTCGTGCCGGTCGGCGGGTTCCTGGCCGGCAAGCTTGTCTCCCACACCCTGCTCGGCGCGGCGCTCGGCGCCGTGGGCGCCGCGGTACAACTGTCGGTCGGGCTGCGTACTGCGGCGCAGATCGTCGCCGGCGTCCTGATTGTGGTGTTCGGCCTGGCCCAGCTGGGGGTGCGCGGCTTCCGTGGCATCACGGTCACCCCACCGGCCTCGTGGGGTCGGCTCGTGCGTGGCCGGGCTCGCTCGCAGTCCGTGTTCGCCCCGGCGGTGCTCGGCCTGGCCTCCGTGCTGATCCCATGTGGGGTCACGCTGTCCGTGCAGGCCCTGGCACTCACCTCCGGCTCACCCTGGGCGGGCGCGGCCACCATGGCGGTGTTCGTGGCCGGCACCGCGCCGCTGTTCACCGTGCTCGGCTACGCCGTCCGCAAGGCCGCCACCGCCTGGCGAGGCCGGCTCGCCACCGCGACGGGTCTCGTCGTCGTCGCCGTCGGCGCGTACACCCTCAACGGCGGGCTCGAGCTGGCCGGCTCACCCCTCGCGGCCAGCCGTGTCGCCGAGGCCGCCGGGCTCGGCCCAGCACCGGTCACCACCTTCGCCCCGCAAGACGCCCCACCCGTCGCCACCGACGGCGGACGGCAGACCGTCATCGTCACGGCCCGCACCGGCTCCTACCGTCCGGCGAACCTGCAGATCGCCGCCGGGATCCCCACCACGCTCATCGTCCGTGCCGCCGGCGCCGAGGGCTGCGTACGTTCCTTCATCATCCGCGACCGGCAGTACATCCTGCCCGTGCGCGGCGACACCAGCATCGACCTGGGCACCCTTACCCCTGGCCGGCTGCACTACAGCTGCGGCATGGGCATGTACACCGGGGCCCTCACCATCGTCTGAAAGGCAACTCCGTGAACACGACCACCATCACGCTCCAGGTCGAGGGCATGCACTGCGGCAGCTGCGGCCTGCTCATCGACGACACCCTCGAAGACGTCCCCGGCGTCAGCGCGTCGGCCACCAACGCGCGCACCGGCCGTACCACCGTCACCCTCGACCCGGCCAGGGTCACCCCCGAACAGGTGATCGCGGCGATCGGACAGGCCGGCAACTACACTGCACGGTGGGAGCAGCTATGAACGCCGCGTCCGTACTGCGGCGCCGCTCCGGCCGGGTGCGTTACCGCCCGCTATGGCTGCTGGTGCTGCCCGCCGCCTGGTTCGTCTACGTGCTGGCCTACGTTCCCAACCTCACGTGATACCGAGCGTCGCCGCCCTGGTGCTTGTCGTCCTTGCCGGCGCCGATCACCTGCACTGGGCCACGATGATGGCCTCCTGCATGTGACGGAAGCCGGGCGGCCTTTGACCCTGACACTAGTGTCAAGGTTCTAGGTTCTCTCTATGCGTGAAGGGATGATCGGAGTGCGGATCGGAGAGCTGTCCGATCGCTGCGGGGTCAGCGCGCGCTCGCTGCGCTATTACGAGCAGCAGGGCCTGATCGCCCCCAGCCGCGCGGCAAACGGTTACCGCGAGTATGACGACGTGACGGCCGTCAGGGTGCGCAACATCCGGGAGTTGCTGGAGTCCGGCCTCACGGTCGAGGACATCCGGCTCTCCCTGGAGAAGGGCTGCCTCGACCGGCCGTTGAGCACGCTGCCGATGTGCCCGGACGCGCTCAGGGTCGCGGGTGATCGGCTGGCATCGCTCGACCGGCGGATCGCCGCGCTGCAGGACCTGCGAGAGCGGCTGGCCGGGCAACTCGCGCAGACCGAGACGGCGATGGAGCTCGACGGCAGCCACGACGTGCCCCGATACGCCGCGGCGCCGCGCACCTGAGCGCCGCTCATCCAGTCAGGCCCGGCGACGGCGTGCGTGCTCGGCGCCGTTGTCATCGGGCTCGCACGGTCGTGGCCTGAACCCGGGCCGCCACCAGCAGTTGCCGAGACAGTCCCGACGTTGTCTGGAGACCAGCGTGAAGTTTGGATTTTCCCTCGAGCCGCCGCTGTGGCCCGAGGAGCCCGGCGCGGCGATGGTGCAGGCCGCGCGGGACGCGGAGCGGATCGGCCTGCACTACGTGCTGATGTCGAGCCACGTGTTGTACAGCGAGCACGGTGCGGCAGTGGATCCGCTCGTGCTGCTCTCGGCGGTGGCGGGGGCGACCTCGCGCATCGGCCTGGCCACGAGCGTGCTCGTGCTGCCGTATTACCACCCCGTGGTGCTGGCCAACCAGGTCGCCTCGCTGGACATGCTGTCCGGCGGCCGGCTGACGCTGGGCGTGGGCACGGGGTGGAATCCGCAGGAGTTCGCGGCGCTGGACGTGCCGGTCCGGCAGCGGGGCCGGCGCACCGACGACAGCCTCGAGGTCATGCAGGCGATCTGGTCGGGGACGACGGCACAGCTTCCGGAACGGTTCGGGGTGCTGCGCGAGGCGGTCGGCGGGGTCCGGCCGGCGTCGCCGGGCGGCCCGCCGATCTGGGTCGGCGGGCACAGCGACGCGTCGATCCGGCGTGCGGTGCGGTTCGGGGCGGGCTGGCACGGCTCCGGCATCAGCCATGACCAGGCGCGGTCCTTCCGTGCGCGCATCGACGAGCTGGCCGCCGAGGCGGGCCGGGATCCGTCGACGGTGGAGATCAGCACGGTGGCGTTCCTGGTGCCGCCCGGGTTGCCCGCGGTGCGTCCCGTGCCCGGCCGGCTACTCGGCGGCGACGGAGCCAGTACGGCGGCGATCGTCGACGACCTCAGCCTGCTCGGCAAGGCCGGCGTCACGATGTGTTCGCTGTGGATGCCGATCGACGCTCATCGGGTGACCGAGGCACTCGAATGGTTCGCCTCGGACGTCCTGCCGCGAGTCGCCGAGTTGTAAGCCAACGGGGTGTTCGTGCGCGAAGGAGCGGGCGGGCCGGCCGAACCGTGACCCGCCCGCTTGTCGCGCCGTCACGACCGTCACATGGTCAGGTCACGGCGTTGCTGCATCCGCCCGTCCCTGTCGAGTTCGATGACGGTGTCGACGCCGATCCGTTCGAGGAATGCGACGTCGTGGCTGACGATGAGGAGGGCGCCGCGGTACGCGTCGAGGGCTTCCGCGAGTTGTTCGACGCTGGCGATGTCGAGATTGTTCGTGGGCTCGTCCAGCACCAGCAGCTGAGCCGGCGGCTCCGCCAGGAGGAGCCGGGCGAGGCAGACGCGGAACCGCTCGCCGCCGGAGAGGCTGCTGACCGGACGATCGACGCTGTCGCCACGCAGGAGCAGGCGGGCGAGCTGGTTGCGAATCGTGCCCGCCGCTGTCCCCGGCGCCACCGCCTGCACGTTCGCCATCGCGCTGGCGTCGTCGTCGAGCCCGTCGAGGCGCTGCGGGAGGTATCCGACGAGCGCTGTCACGAGACGCCCGTGCGGCCGGTCGGGCGTGGGAGCCGTGCCGCGTACGAGCTGTTCGATCAGGGTCGACTTTCCGGTGCCGTTGGGTCCGACGAGGGCGACCCGCTCCGGCCCTTGGATCACGAAGGTGCGGTCCTGGTCCTGGAGCTCCGCAAGGCGGCGCCCGCGGGGGACGTCGGGATCGGGCAGTACGAGATGGATGTGTTCCTCTTCGCGGACGCGGGCATCCGCGGCGTCGACGGCGGCCTGGGCCGCCTGGACCTTGTCGTCGAGCGTGGAGCGCAGCGAGCCCGCCGAGGCCTGAGCCTTGCTGGCGCGGTTGCCCGCGAGGATCTTCGGGATGCCACCGTCCTTCTGGGTCTTCTTCGCGGTGCGCTCCCTGCGCGCCAGCTTCGTCTCGGCCTCGACGCGCTGCCGCTTCTCGACCTTGAGCGCCTGCTGAGCCGACCGCGCAGCCTGGACCGCCGCCGCTTGCTCCTGCTCCTGGTACTCCTTCCATGCGCTGTAGGGGCCGCCGAAGGTGTTGAGCGTGCCGCTGTAGAGCTCGGTGGTGTCATCCATGTGCTCCAGCAGCGCGAGGTCGTGGGTGACCACCACGAGCGTCCCCGGCCACTGGTCGACGAACTCGGCGAGCTTGGCCCGCGTGGGCCGGTCGAGGTTGTTGGTGGGCTCGTCGAGGAGGGTGATCGGAGTACGGCGGATCCGCAGCCCCGTGATAGCGATGAGCATCGCCTCCCCGCCGGAGACCTCGGCCACGCGACGGTCCAGGTCGGCGGCGGCGAATCCGATCTGGTGGAGCGCCTCATCGGCGCGGGACTCGATGTCCCAGTCATCGCCGATGGTGGTGAAGTGGCGCTCGTCGACGTCGCCGGACTCGACGGCCCGGATCGCGGCGAGGACGCCGTCGATCCCGAGGAGTTCGGCGATCGTCGTCTCGTGCCGGAGCGTCAGCATCTGCGGCAGGTAGCCGACCTCGCCGATGGCATCGATCTGCCCGGCGGTCGGCCGCAGGATGCCGGCGATCAGCCGCAGCAGTGTCGACTTTCCCGCGCCGTTGCGTCCGATCAGGCCGGTGCGGCCCGTGTTGAACGTGCCGTTGACCCCCGAGAGCGCAACGGTGCCGTCTGGCCAATCAAAGGTCAGGTCGCGCAGTGTGATGGCGGACTTCATAGACATTGGCGGTGTTTCTCTTCCTTCTTCCCGTCAGCTGCCGACGGGCCTGACAGTGGCTGTGGATGCCAGCGGAGCTGGCGGGACAACCGGCCACGGGCTGTGAGGCGATGCGGCGAGAGATTCGATCCGGGCTACCGGAGCACCATCCATCGGCGGTGTGGGGCCGATGCCCGGGTAACGGGTGATAGGTGGGTCCGGCAGGGGGGCCGAAGTCGCGGGTTCGCAGACACGCACTCTGGACCGAGGTCGGTGCGGTGCGAACGTGCCGGCGAGATCCCCGCAGGGCTGTGCACGCCTGCGACAGGCGGAAGCACGCTGCTGCGTTAGGAGACGGGCATGCACCGGTGTGGGCGCCGCCCACACGAGTGAAAGCCACCGGCAGTCCGGTGGCTAGATTCTGTCGACCTCGATCTCCATGCGGCCCATCCTATCAGCCCGTGAGTCCTCCGCCCGAGTGCGCCCGGCGGCGAGGACAGTACATTAACAGAATCCATTTATTGGGGACATTGTTTCCGCCCGTCGGGACTCGCATTTCGCGTGCTTTGCGGCCGGGTTGTTTCCCGGATGGCGGACGTCGTGATCGGAAGGGAGCCGCCGACGGATGTCGATCAGCCTGGGGCGGCGCGTGAGCGTGCTCGCCGCCGTCGCCCTGTCCGCCTTCATGTTCAACACGACCGAGAGCCTGCCGATCGGCCTGCTGCAACTGATGGCCGGGGATCTGCACGTCTCCCTGCCGGCGGTCGGCCTGCTCGTCAGCGGATATGGCCTGGTCGTCGCCGTAGTGTCGCTGCCGCTGGCGCACTGGACCCGGCACCTGCCGCGGCGGCATGTGCTCGCCGGCGTGCTCGGCCTGCTGGCCGCGGCGAGCCTGGTGTCGGTGCTCGCGTCCTCCTACGCCATCGTGCTCGGGTCGCGCATCGTCGTGGCCCTCGCCCAGGCGCTGTTCTGGGCCGTCATGGGTGCGACCGCCGTAGGCCAGTTCTCACCGGCGGTCCGCGGACGGGTGCTCGGGGTGCTTTCGGCGTGCGGGTCGCTGGCCATCCTCCTCGGCGTGCCCGCCGGAACCTGGCTGGGGCAGCACAGCGGCTGGCGGGCGCCGTTCGTGGTGATCGGCATCGGGGCGCTGGCGGCCGCCGCTCTGGTCGCCGTGCTGCTGCCCACGTCGCGGCCGGAGGAGAGCCACGCGGCGTTCGGATCGGCGCCCAACCGGTGGCAGTTTGCGGTCGTGCTGGCCACCACGGTGCTGACGATGACCGGCCTGTTCACCGGCTTCACGTACGTGGTCGAGTTCCTGACCGGGACAACGGGCCTGGCGCAGCGGCTGATCGGCGTGCTGCTGTTCGTCTACGGCCTGGCCGGGCTGCTGGGCGTGACCGTGTTCGGGCAGCTGCTCGACCGGTGGCCCCGGGGCGCCCTGCTCACCGCGGTCAGCATCCAGGGGACCGCCATGCTGACGCTCTCCATGTACTCCGACAACAAGGTCGTCGTCATCGGCTCGCTGGCCGTGCTCGGTGCCGCCTCGGGCCCCATCTTCATGGCCACCCAGGCCCGGATCCTGCACGTCGCCCCGGGCCGCACCGAGATCGGCTTCGCGGCGAACTCGGGCGCGTTCAACGTCGGCGTGGCGGCCGGTGCCCTGCTCGGCGGCATCCTGCTGGCCGCGATGGGCGCGCGCAGCACCTTCCTGGCCGGTGCCGCACTGACCATGGTGGCCCTCGGCCTCCTGCTCGTCGAGCCGCTGCGGGTCGCCGGCCGCAGTCGCGGCAGCAGCGTGCGCAACCAACCATTGCGTGAACCCACGTAGCGGTTCGAGGCACCGCTGCAGTGCCCTCATGTCCGCTGCGCGCCCGGGTACGTCGCGGCGGTGATGGTGGTCAACCCTGGACCCGACAGGTAGCAGCTATCCGCGTGGCCGGCTAATGGTGGGCGGTGCAGGTCGCAGCGTGGTCGGTCAGCCATTGCAGCGCGGGTGCCAGCGCCGGCACGTCCTCGTCGAGGTCGCATCCGGTGCACCGCTTGGTGAGGTACCCGGAGAGGTTCATCTCGATCCAGGCCTGCGCTCCGCCAGCGGTTGTGACGACGTCCGACACGATCTCCCGATATTCCTCCATGCCGTCATCGTCCCGCCGGTCGCGGCCTGTTTGCGCCGCACGCCGGCACAATCATCCGTCCTGGCAACCCGACCGCTCGCCGGTACGCAGGGTACGTGGGAGCGCTTCGACGAGGCGGGCGAAGCGCTGCGCGGCCGGCGGGTGACCGGGAAGGCGTGAGCCCCGGGCAGGAGCCTCGCGCGCTGAACGATCCCCTCGACTATCGAGGGTCTTGACTTGCTCCCCGGTGCGCCGGGTAGATTAATGGCAACCCTCACGTTCCGCTGATCGGTACTTTTTCGCTGATCGGTAACCGCGCGCTGCCATTGATGGTAGCCGATGTAACGGCCTCGGCCGTACCACCTCGCCGGACGGCGCCGGCGGACCGCCAGAACCATTTCGTGCAGCGAATTGGCGCGCCCGCACGCACACCGCCGAAAGAGGGGGCTTCAGCATGCCCGTTGTCACCGTGCGCAATCCCGGCACTGGTGAGACGCTGGGTGAGGTACCGGAGCACGACGCCGGGCAGGTCGCCGCGATCGTCGCCGCCGCCGGCGAGGCGCAGCGGGCGATGGCGGCGCTGCCCGCGCACGAGCGGGAGGCGCTGCTGCGCCGGGTCGCCGACCTCATCGAGGCCGAGCGTGAGGACCTGGCCCGGCTGCTGGCGGCCGAGAACGGCAAGCCGGTCCAGCAGACCCGGGGCGAGGTCGAGGCGGCCGTGCGCATCTTCCGCGGCTACGCGGGCGAGGCGACCCGGCTCTTCGGCCGGCAGATCCCCCTGGACGCGGTACCGGGGCTGGAGCGGCACCTGGCCGTGACCATGCGGGAGCCGCTCGGCGTCGTCGCCGCGCTCGTGCCGTTCAACTACCCCGTCGAGCTGTACGCGCACAAGGCCGCCGCCGCGCTCGCCGCCGGAAACGCGGTCGTGGTCCAGCCGCCCGCGCGCTGCCCGCTGGCCGTGCTGCGCGTCGCCGAGCTGGTCGAGCGGGCCGGCGCCCCGTCGCGGGCGCACCAGGTCGTCGTCGGCGGGGCGGCCGTGTCCCAGCAGCTGGCCGAGCACCCGGGGATCGCGGCGGTCAGCCTCACCGGCAGTACCGCGGCGGGCCGGGAGATCGCCCGGCGGGCCGCGACGACGCTGAAGAAGGTGTACCTGGAGCTCGGCGGCAACGACGCGCTGATCGTCTGCGCCGACGCCGACCCGGAAGCGGCCGCCCGGGCCGTGGTGCTGGGCCGGCTGGCCCGCGGCAACGGGCAGATCTGCTGCGCGGTGAAGCGGGTGTACGTCCAGCGCCCGCTCCACGACGCCTTCGTCGACGCGCTGCTTGCGCAGACGGCGAAGCTGACCGTCGGCGACCAGCTGCTCGAGTCGACCGACGTCGGCCCGCTGATCGCCGAGGCCGCGGCCGAGCGCGTCGCGGACGCGGTCCGGACGCTGGTCGGCGACGGCGCGCGGCTGGTGGCCGGCGGGACCCGCAACGGCGCCTTCGTCGACCCGGCGGTGCTCGTCGACGTGCCGGCGGCCAGCCCCGCCTTCGCCGAGGAGATCTTCGGGCCGGTGGCCCCGGTCGCCCGCTTCGACGAGCCGCAGGAGGCGGTGCGGATGGCGAACGAGTCGCCGTACGGGCTGCAGGCGGCGGTGTTCACCCGCGACATCTCCCGGGCCCTCGGCATCGCCAAGGCCCTCGACGTCGGCGGGGTCGTCGTCAACGGCTCCACCGCCCTGCGCGCGGAGAACCTGCCCTTCGGCGGCACCAAGGACACCGGCGGGTACCGCGAGGGCATCCACGACACGGCCCTGGACTTCACCAAGCAGAAGACCATCGTCGTGATGGACGCATTCTGATGACCCTGGCGCTGCGGGAGGTGCGCAAGGACTTCGCCGGCGTCGAGGTGCTGCACGGCGTCGACTTCGCCGCGCGGCCGGGGGAGGTGCTGGCGATCGTCGGGGCCAACGGTGCCGGCAAGTCCACCCTGATCCGGATCCTCTCCGGCGCGCTGCAGATGAGCGGCGGCGAGATCCACATCGACGGGGAGCGGGTGGAGCTGCGCACGCCGCACGACGCCCACGCACACGGGATTCGCACGGTGTACCAGGAGCTGTCGCTCGTGCCGGAGCTCAGCGTCACCGAGAACTTGCTGATGGGCAGCTTTCCCCGGCGGTACGGGCTGATCGACTGGCCGGCCGCCCACCGCCGGGCGAGCGAGCTGCTGCAGCGGGCCGGGTTCGGGATGATCGACCCGCGGACCCGGGCGGGGCGGCTGCCCGTCGCCCGCCAGCAGATGGTCGAGATCGCCAAGGCGCTGGTCAGCGAGCCGCGGGTGCTCATCCTCGACGAGCCGTCGGCGGTGCTGGCCGGCAGCGACCTCGAGGCCCTGTTCGCCCTTGTCCGGCAGCTGCGGGAGCGCGGCGTGCTGGTCGTGTACGTCTCGCACCGGCTGGCCGAGGTGCTCGACCTCGCCGACCGGATCGTGGTGCTCAAGGACGGCCAGGTCGTGGCCACCACGGAGCCGGGCCGCACCAGCGAGACCGAGCTCGTACGGCTCATGGCCGGCCGGCAGCTCGAGCGGATCTATCCGCCGCGCCGGGACGCGCCCGGCGAGCCGCGGCTGCGCGTCACGGGCCTGAGCCGGCCCGGCGAGTTCACCGACGTGTCGTTCGAGCTGCGGGCCGGCGAGATCGTCGGGCTGTTCGGGCTCGTCGGGTCGGGCCGCAGCGAGCTCGCCGCCTGCCTGTTCGGCGCGGCGCCGGTCGCGGCGGGCGGCGGCGGCTTCGCCGGCCCGGCGCAGGCGATCCGCGCGGGGGTCGCGTTCGTCACCGAGGACCGCGCCGGCAGCGGCCTGGTGCTGGGCATGAGCGTGCGGGACAACATCGGGCTGACCACCTGGCGCACCGTGCGCCGGGGCCCGCTGATCGACGTGGCCCGGCAGCGGCGCGACGCCGACGGCATGATCGAGCGGCTGGGCATCCGGCCGCCGCACTGCGCGGGACTGCCCGCGGTCCGGCTCAGCGGCGGCAACCAGCAGAAGGTCGTGCTCGCCAAGTGGCTGCTGACGGGCCCGCGGGTGCTCATCCTCGACGAGCCGACCCGCGGCGTCGACATGGCGACCCGCGTGGACATCTACCGCATGGTCGACGACCTCGCCCGCGGCGGGCTCGCCGTGCTGCTCATCTCCTCCGACCTCACCGAGGTGCTCGGCGCGACCGACCGGGTGCTGGTGATGAACGCCGGCCGGCTCGTCGGCGAGCTGCGCTCCGAGGGCACCACCGAGGACCAGGTACTGGAAAGGGCGATCGCATGACCGGTCCGGAGCGAAGCGGAGGGGCCGGTCATCAGCAGGCTCAGCGAGAAGGTCATGCAACCGACGAGCGAAGCGAGGAGGGCGCATGAGCACTCTTGCTGTGCGGGTGCGGGGCCGCGACATCACCGTCGAGATCGCGTTCACGCTGCTGATCGTCGCGCTCGTCACGGTCGCCGCGACCACCTCCGAGAGCTTCCTGACCCAGACCAACCTCACCAACCTGCTCAAGCAGATGGTCACCACCGGCCTGCTCGCCTTCGGGATGCTCGTGGTGATCCTCACCGGCGGCATCGACCTGTCCGTGGGCTCGGTCGTCGCGTTCGCCGGCATCGTCACCGCGGGCCTCGCCGCGCACCTGCCCATCCCGCTGGCGATGGCCGTCGGGATCGTCAGCGGCATCGGCTTCGGCGCGGTCAACGGGGTGCTGGTGGCCCGCTTCGCGCTGGCGCCGTTCGTGGTGACCCTCGCGGCGCTGACCACGATCCGCGGTCTGGCGTTCGTGTACTCGGAGGTGCCGATCTCGCCGGCCGATCCGGGATTCCTCTGGCTCGGCTCGGCGAAGCTCGGGCCGATCCCGCTGATCACGCTCGTCATGCTGGCCGTCTTCGGCGCCGGCGGGTTGTTCCTGGCCCGCACACCGGCCGGGCGCTCGATCATCGCCATCGGCGGCAACGCCGAGACGGTCCGCCTGGCCGGCATCAACGTTCGCCGGCACGTCGTACTGGCGTACGTCATCAGCGGTTTCTGTGCCGGTCTGGCCGGGGTCATCCTCACCAGCCGGGTCGGCATCGCCCAACCCAGCGTCGGGGTCGCCTTCGAGCTCGACGCGATCGCGGCCTGTGTCATCGGCGGCGCGAGCCTGGCCGGCGGCAAGGGTTCGGCCAAGGGTGCCTTCGGCGGGGTGCTCGTCCTGGTCCTCATCAACAACCTGCTGAACCTCTACGGGGTCCAGAGCTTCTGGCAGCAGGTGCTGAAGGGACTGATCATCATCGCGGTCATCCTCGTGCAGCGCACGAACCGGCCGCGCTCCCCGAAGGGACGCGCATGAAGAAGCTCCTCATCGGCCTGGTGGCCGCCGGCGTCGCATTATCGGCCGCCGCCTGCAAGGGCGACGACGCCGGCGGCGGTGGCGGCGCGAAGACGTACACCATCGGGATCGCCAACTTCCTGCTCAGCGGGCCGTACTTCAGCGGCATGGACGCCGCCATCGCCGCGCAGGCCAAGACGAAGGGCAACGTCCGGACCGTCAGCACCGACGCCGGCGGTGACGCGGCGAAGCTCGCCGCGAACGTGGAGGACCTGCTGAGCAAGAACGTCGACGCGATCATCATCTCCGGCGGCCCGCTGGAGTCGGCGCCGGCCGCGCTCAACGCCATCAAGGCGGCCGGCAAGCCGGTCGTGCTCGTCGACCGCAAGTTCGCGGTGGGGGAGTACACCAGCTGGATCGGCCCGGACAACGAGGCGATCGGCAAGCAGGACGGGCAGTATCTCAGCCAGCGGCTCACCGGCGGCGGCAAGGTCGCCATCATCAAGGGCGGACCGGCCGACAACTCCATCGGCCTGGCCCGCACCAACGGGCTGAAGTCGGTGCTGGGCAAGGACTCCAGGTTCACCCTCGTCGAGGCGCCCGACTTCGGCAACTGGGGCTCCGACGGCGGGCTGACGGTCATGGAGGGGCTGCTGGCCAAGCACTCGGACCTGGTCGCGGTCTTCTGCGAGAACGACGCGATGTGCCTCGGCGCGCAGCGCGCGATCACCTCGGCGAACAAGACCGGCCAGATCGTGCTCGCCGGCGTCGACGGCCAGGCCGAGGCGCTCAAGACGATCCTCGACGGCACCAACTACGTCGTCACCGGCCTCAACAGCCCCAACGTCATCGGCAAGCTGGCGCTGGACCGCACCGTCGACGTGCTCGGCGGGGCGAAGGTCGAGAAGGACACGGTCGTGCCGTCGCCGCAGATCACCAAGGAAACCGCCGCGCAGTACCTGAACTCCTGAGGAACCGCCATGAGACTTCATTTCGCCGTGGCTGTGACCGTCGCGGCCGCGTCGCTGGTCGCCGTCCCGCTGGTCGCCGCGCCGCAGGCCCTCGCCGCACCGAACTGGCGCCTGCAGTACTCCGAGAACTTCACCACCGCGTTCAACAGCGACTCGGTGCCGTGGGTGCGCGACACGTACGCCACCGGCTTCGACACCATCACCGACGACGCGGGCCAGTGGTACCGCAACGACTACGGCCCCGCCTGGACCACCCAGCTCAACTCGTTCGCCACCTACCGCAAGGAGTTCCGGGTCGGCCAGGACGGCTGGCTGACCGCGTCGCTGTCGGCGCGGGACTTCAACAAGGACGGCGTCATCGAGTCGCCGCCCTCGATCACCACCCAGCCGCTGGGCAGCGAGCAGGTCGCGGTGCTCAACGTGCCGGAGAGCACCGGCGGGGCCATCTTCCGGCCCACGAACCGGCTGCCGGACCAGTACCGCATCGAGTACAAGCTCAAGACGCTCAACTTCGGCGGCAAGCGCAACGGCAGCATCAACTACGACGGGAAGATCAACGGCTACAGCGCGACCGGCTGCAAGACCCAGCACCCGTGGGGCGAGGGGTCGAAGTCGCCGGGCTGGAGCGGCGACGCGTCGGTGCCGTACTGCCAGTGGCAGGGCGTGCGCGAGGGCACGTACGGGTACAACGGCTTCCACTTCCTGTCCATTGTGGACTTTGCGAACCCGGCGCCGCGCAACAACCACTTCTGGCACTACCACCGCAAGGTGCTCATGGACCAGTTCGCCCAGCACCCGGACCGGGTCGGCACCGGCACCGGCGGGCGCGTCTGCAACTCCGCCAACAACACCTACTACAACTACCGCGACGGCAACTTCAACACCGTCAACATGTGGATCAACGGCATGCCGAACTGGAACCCCGGCCCCGGCGGCCTGCCCGGCAACTCCCAGTGGTTCATGACCAGCTGCTCCGGCGGCGTCGCCGAGAACCAGCTCTCCAGCGCCGCCGAGCTGCAGCCGGAGCTGATGCCCAACGAGTTCTACACCTTCGCCATCGAGCGCGACGCGACCGGGTACACGCTGGAGGCCAGCGGCAACTTCGCCCGCGCCGGGCAGAAGACGCTGCGCTTCCACCGCGACTTCGTCGTCAACAACGTGCCGATCTGGCACTACAACACCACCGCCGCGGAGTACAACGGCCAGTTCAACGGCACGCTCACGCAGAACGACGCCAACGGCAGCGCGTCGTGGCCCAACCAGTGGCCGGCCGGCTCGTCCTACCCGGACTACTTCGTCATCGGCGACCTGTACACCAACGTGTACGAGGGCAACGCCGGCCTGACCGACATCAAGCTGTTCGTCCCCGACACCGCCAACCCGAACCCGAACCTGGCGCTGAACAAGCCGGCCACCGCCTCGGGGCAGTGCGCCGCCGCCGAGGGCCCGGAGAAGGCGGTCAACGGAAGCTGGACCGGCGGCAACGCCGACAAGTGGTGCGCGCTCGGCTCGAACAAGTGGCTGCGGGCGGACCTGCAGACCAGCCAGACGGTCGGCAAGGTGGTGCTGCGCCACGCGGCCGCCGGCGGCGAGAAGTCGAGCTGGAACACCAAGGACTTCGACGTCCAGGTGAGCACCGACGGCAACACCTGGACGACGGTCGCCTCGGTGCGGGGCAACACCGACAGCGTCACCACGCACACCTTCACACCGCGGGCGACGCGGTACGTCCGGCTGAACGTGATCACCCCGACCAGCGACTCCGACACCGCGGCGCGCATCTACGAAATGGAGGCCTACGCGTCGTAGCCCGCCCCGCGGACACCCGGCGTCCCGCTGCCGCCCCGTCGGCGCGGGACGCCGCTGTGTGCCGGTCGCGCGCGGTCGCGGCGGCACCAAATCCGGACGCGTTTACGTTGCGCTACCGCGAGCCAGGCCGCCGTTTGGCCGCGGGGAGAGCACGCGGCCGGAGGACCGCTCACGGCCGGCTGGTGCCGGCGCGACGATGCCCCGCCCGGGGAAGCCCGGGCGGGGCATCGCGTGGGTCAGGTCAGGACCGGCGGCGGCCGGTCACGGGTTGACGGTGATGGTGAACGTGGACGTGGTGTTCTGGATGTTGACGTCGTTGTTGTTCTCGGTCAGGTGGTTGAACGTGACCGAGCCGACCGCCGGGCCCTGGCCCGGTTCCGGCAGCGGGTTGGCCCAGATGCCGAAGCCGGACTTGCCGTTGCCGAAGCCGTCGTTGTTGACATGGGTGCCGGTGATCGTGGTGTCGGTGAAGACCGTGTCCTTGACCGGGTTCAGCGCGCTGCCGCCGACGTAGTCGGTCTGGAACATGATGCCGGTGTACGTCGGGTCGGTGATCGTGGCGTTGTTGACCCGGATGCCCTGGAACGGCTGGGTCGCGGAGAAGACCCAGATCGCGCCGAACGCCTGGTTGCCCCAGAAGTGGCCGCCGTCGCGCTGCAGCGAGAAGTTCTGGATCGTCGTCTGCGGTGTCGACTCGAACCCTTCGAAGGCGAACCCGAAGTTCAGGGAGCTGATCGTCAGGCCCGGGTAGCACAGGGTGTCGGAGACGGTGAAGTTCTGCAGCGTGTTGCCGCCGCCGCCGTAGATCGCCACGCCGGCCGCCCGCCAGGGAGCGATCGCGGTGACGTTCTGGATGGTGTTGTTCGTGAGCTTGCAGCCGCCGCACTGGTCCTGCGCGGCGAACAGCGCGAAGCTGTCGTCGCCGGTGGTGCGGGCCTCGTCGTTGGAGATGAGGTTGCCTTGGCTGCCGTTGGTCAGGTTGATCCCGTCGGCCATGGTGTCGCGGATGCGCATGTTGGTGAACGTCGAGTTCTGGACGTTGGACGCGCCCCAGACGCCGACGACGTTGTGCTCGATCCAGACGTTGTCGATGGTGACGTTCGACTGGTTGCGCAGGTCCCAGGTGTGGCCGGGGCCGTCCTGGCGGGTGGTGTAGTTGCCGAACCACGCGAACCCGGTGAACGTCGAGCCGCTGGCGCCGGACTGCAGGTCCCATCCGGTGTCGGTGTTGCTCTGGTTCTGCGGCGCGAGGAACTGGGTGTACCAGACGCCGGCACCGACCACCTTGACCGGCTTGCTGTAGATCAGCAGGCGCCCGGACACGCTGTACTGCCCGGCCGGCAGGTACACGCCGGTGAAGGTGTTGGTGCTGTCCATGCGGACCTTGTCCAGGGCGTTCTGCACGTCCTGCTGGGTGAAGCCGGCCGGGACGACCAGGTGGGCCGGGTCGGGGTTCGCGGTCTGCGCGGCCTTTTCGAGGTTCATGAAGTCGATCGCGTACTGCGACTGGTTCGACGCGTCCTTCTGCAGCTTGAAGACGGTGCCGACGGGGTACGTCTGGGACAGCAGGAAGCTGGACTCGTCGTAGATGTGCCGCGGCGAGCCGGCGCCGGGCGAGTCACCCGGTCCGGTTTCGGCGCCGTAGAGCCATGCGTAGTGCGAGGTGAGGTTCAGCGGCTGGACAAGCTGGCCGTTCGCGTACAGGTTCAGGGTGGCCGTGGTGCCGCCGCCGCCCGACGCGTCCGGGATCGAGTAGCGCAGCACGAACGTGTTCGTCTGCTCCCGCGAGGTCCAGCTGACCGAGTCGCCGGTGTTGTTCAGGGTCACGGCCTTGCGGCCGGTGGCCTCGCCGGCGATGTCGCCGATCGTGCGGTTCGGCCCGACCACGGCGGCGGACCCGCCGAGCGAGCCGTCGGTGGCCTTGTACATGCCGTAGGGCATGTTCGCGCCCTGCCCGACGAACAGCGGGGTGTCGCTGGTGAGATGCGGCTGCTTGACCGGCAGTTCGTTGGCGTCGCTGGCGAGCACGAGGTGCGCGGTGTACTTGCCGTTGGCCGCGGTCCACGACCCGACGTTCACCGGCGCGGCCGAAGCCCCGGCGGCGATGACGCCGGACACCGAGCCGGTGAGGGTGGCCACGGTGCTGTTGTTGGCATCCAGCAGGGTCAGGGTGATGCCGTGCGACCCGGACGTGGTGGCCACGTTGCCCTGGTTCTTCACGGTGACGCTGAAGGTCACCGTGTTGCCGGCGCTCGGCGTGCTCGGCGTCCAGTTGACGGTGCCGACCAGGTCGGCGGACTGCACCGGGGTGACGACGAGGTTCCCCGGGTTGGTGTAGCTCTGGTTGGCCTGCTGCTCGAAGTTCTTCTTCGACTCGTCGACCTTGGTCGTCAGCTGGTAGGTGCCGGCGTTCAGCGTGCCGATCGAGGCGGACACGGTCTGCGTCGCGCCGGGGGCGAGCGCGCCGACCGTCGTGGAGCCGACCTTGGTGCTGCCGACGTAGAAGTTCACGTCGGTGGCCACCGAGGCCGCGTTGCCGGCGTTCTGGATCACGGCCGAGGCGGTGACCGTGTCCGACTCCACCGGCGCTGACGGCGTCCACGAACTGGACGTCGGGGTCAGGTCCGGGTTCGGCGCGGGCGTGCCCATCACCTGGAACTCGCCGACCTGCCCGCCCGGGGCGCCGCTGTTGGACGTGATCGACAGCTCGACGTCGGCGACCCGCGCGGTGACCGGGATGGTGACCGTGTTCTGGTTGGTGTTCGGGTCGAACGAGTACGTCTGCGCGGCGGAGATCGTGGTGAACGTCGTCGCGCTCTGCTCCCGGCCGAGCACCGCGATGGTCTGGGTGCGGGCCGACCACACCGAGGCCGGGTTCAGCTTGACCACGACCGAGGTGATGTCGGCGTTGGCGCCCAGGTGCACCGTCACCTGAGACGGGTAGGACGAGCCCTCGAAGTACGTGGTCACGTCGTTGTCGTTGGCATTGGCGGGCACGAAGATGTACGTGTTCGGCGTGCCGTCGATCGGCTTGCCGACCGCGAGGTTGGTGCCGCCGCCGCCGGAACCCGTGCGGGTCACGGTGTTGCTCGCCGCGGAGGCGTTGCCGGCCGCGTCGTGCGCCTTGACGTAGTACGAGACCGTGGCGGTGTCCGGCTGCGCGTCGGTGTAGGTCAGCGTGCTGCCCGAGACCGTGGTGATCTGCGTGCCGTTGCGGAAGACGTCATAACCCGTGACCCCGACGTTGTCCGTCGACGCGCCCCAGGTCAGCTTGATCTGGCCGGAGGCCGGCTGGGTGTAGGCGAGGTTCGACGGTGCGGTCGGCGGCTGCGTGTCGCCGCCGGACTGGCCGGTGCGGGTGACGCTGTTGCTGTTGGCCGATTGGTTGCCCGCCGCGTCGTGCGCCCGGACGAAGTACGTGATCGTCGAGGTGAGCGGCGGGTTGTCCGTGTAGGTCAGCACCGTGCCGGACACCGAGGTGAGCAGGGCGTTGTTGGCGTACACGTCGTAGCCGGTGACGCCGACGTTGTCGGTGCTCGCGCCCCAGGTCAGGGTGACCGCGCCGCTGGAGTTCTGGGTGTAGGCGAGGTTCGACGGTGCGGTCGGCGGCTGCGTGTCGCCGCTCGACGGGCCGTAGACCTCGAACTCGGAGATCTGCCCGGCCGGCCAGCCGGTGTTGGCGGTGATGTTCAGCCGCACGTACCGCGTCGTCGTGGCGCTGAAGTTGATCGTGACCACGTTGCCCGTGTTCGGGTCGAACGGGTACCCGGCCGAGGCGACGATGTCGGTGAACGTCGACCCGTCGGTGCTGCCCTGCACCGCCAGTGTCTGGGTCCGCGCGCCCCAGGACGCGGACGGCGGCAGCTTCAACACGACCTTGTTGACGGCGACGGAGGCGCCGAGGTCGACCTGCAGCCTTTGCGGGAAGGCGTTGTTCGTGCTCTCCCAGTAGGTCGAGGCGTTGCCATCGTTGGCGTTGGCGGCCACGTAGCTCTGGGTGACGGTGCTGGCGCTCATCGTCTTGCCCGACGCCAGGTTCGTGGTCGAGACGACGGTGCCGTAGATCTCGAGCTCGGAGAGCTGCGCGGCCTGCCAGCCGGTGTTCGCCGTGATGTTGATGCGCAGATAGCGGGTCGACGTCGCGCCGAACGAGATCGTCACCGTGTTGCCGTTGCCGCTGGGGTCGAAGGTGTACCCGGCCGAGGCGACGATGCTGGAGAATGTTGTGTTGTCCGTGCTGCCCTGGACCGACAGCGTCTCGGTGCGGGCGCCCCAGCCGCTGGGCAGCTTGAGGACGACCTGGTTGACCGACGTCGCGGAGCCCAGGTCGACCTGAGCCCACTGCGGGAAGGCGTTGTTCGTGCCCTCCCAGTAGCTCGCCTGGTTCCCGTCGTTGATGTTGGCGGCCACGTACTGGCCGTTGCTGCTGCTGACCGCTACCGCCTTACCCTGTGCCAGGTTCGTGTTCGCGGCCTGGGCGGTGGTGCTGTTGAGCGTGGGTAGCGCGGCGGCGACGAGGCCTGCCAGCGCCAGGGTGACCGCCCGCAGTCGGCGGGGTCTGCGTGTGTTGTTCATCCTCATCGGCTCTCTCGGAGTGGCGCGGCGACTGCGCTGAGGAGGGGTGATACCGGATGCGCCCGCATCGGTGCGACGGGGCGTACATTGGGCCGCCATGCACGGCGGTAAGTCCGGGCGGGAACACGCGCCCGGGCTGGACAGGTCACCACGGTTGGCGGTGGCGTGGAACCTGTGAGCGGCCGGGCAGTCAACGCTATGACTGCGACCTGCAAGCCTCTTGCAGAGTGTGAGCAGAAAATTACAGCAGTCCTACCGGCCGGTCAATACATCGGTCGGTGGCGATATTGCGGCCGTGATGGCGGGTCGGGGATCCGGCGGACTTCACCGCCGGATCCCCCGGCGTAGCGGCATGTGGGCGGGTGTCGGCCGGCTCGCCCCGATGCGTGCGACCTGACGGTCTGCGAGCCATCCGCCGGCGTTTCAGCGGGCTCCGGCGGAGTCCCGGGTCTGCTCGGCGAAGTGGCAGGCGACCAGGCGATCCGCCGGACCGTCGAGCGAGCGCAGGACCGGCTGTTCCTGGCTGCAGCGGTCCTGGCGGAACCGGCACCGGGTGTGGAACCGGCAGCCGCTGGGCGGATCCGTCGGGCTCGGCGGGTCGCCGGCCAGCATGATCCGGTCGGCCAGGCGCCGCCGGCTGCGGTCCACCACCGGGGAGGCCGACAGCAGCGCCTGCGTGTACGGGTGGGTGGGCTCCTCGTACACCGTGGTGGTGTCGCCGATCTCGGCCAGCCGGCCCAGGTACATCACCGCCGTCCGGTCGGCGACGTGCCGCACCACCGAGAGGTCATGCGCGATGAAGACCAGCGCGATGCCCATCCGGTGCTGCAGGTCGCGGAGCAGGTTGACCACCTGGGCCTGGACCGACACGTCGAGCGCCGAGACCGGCTCGTCGCAGACCAGCACCTCGGGTTCGAGCGCGAGCGCCCGGGCGATGCCGATGCGCTGGCGCTGGCCGCCGGAGAACTGGTGCGGGTACCGGTGCATCAGCTCGGGCGCCAGGTTGACCAGGCTCAGCAGCTCGGCGACCCGGTCCCGGCGGGCGGCGGCGCCGTCCACCCGCTTGTGCACGATGAGCGGCTCGGCGAGCAGGTCGAGCACGCTCATCCGGGGATCGAGCGACGTGTAGGGGTCCTGGAAGACCATCTGCACCTGGCGGCGCAGCAACCGGCGGTCGCGGCCCCGCGTCCGGGCGACGTCCCGGCCGTGGATGGTGATGCTGCCGGAGTCCGGGCGTTCCAGTCCGACCAGCATCCGGGCCAGGGTCGACTTGCCGCAGCCGGACTCGCCGACGATGCCGAGCGACTCGCCGGCGCGCAGCCGAAGGCTCACCCCGTCGACGGCGCTGACCCGGGTGCGATGCCAGCCGGTCCGGCCGGTGGCGAACGACTTGTGCAGGTCCTGGGCGTCGAGCACCAGATCACCCGGTGACGGCGGCATGACGTACCTCCTCGGTGCGGTGGCAGGCGGCGGTGCGGCCGTCGGCGACGACGGTGAGCGGCGGCCGCTCGGTACGGCAGCGGTCCACGACGAAGCCGCAGCGCGGGTGGAACGGGCAGCCCGCCGGCTGGTGGGTCGGGCTCGGCGGGCTGCCCGGGATGGCATAGAGCGCCTGGCCGCGCTGGTCGGCCTGGGGGACCGAGCGCAGCAGCGCCTCGGTGTACGGGTGCGCGGGGGTGCCGAGCAGGTCGTCGGCGCTGCCGGCCTCCACGACCCGTCCGGCGTACATCACCATGACCCGGTCGGCGACCTCGGAGACCACGCCGAGGTCGTGCGTGATGAGCAGCACCGCCATGTTGAGATCCCGGCGCAGTGAGTCGAGCAGCTCCAGGATCTGGGCCTGGACGGTGACATCGAGCGCGGTCGTCGGCTCGTCGGCGATCACCAGCTCGGGGCGCAGCGCGATGGCCATCGCGATGAGGATGCGCTGGCGCATGCCGCCGGAGAACTGGTGCGGATACTCACCGACCCGGCGGGCCGGGGCCGGGATGCCGACCTGGCCGAGCAGGTCGACGGCGGCTGCCCGGGCCTGCCGGCGGGACATGCCGCGGTGCTCGCGGAACAGCTCCCCGATCTGGTCGCCGATGGTGAGCACCGGGTTGAGCGCGGAGAGCGCGTCCTGGAAGACCATGCTCATCCGGGTCCCGCGCAGGTGCCGCAGCTGCGGTTCGGCGAGGCCGAGCAGGTCGGTGTCGCCGAGGCGCATGGCGTCGGCACTGACCGTGGCGTTGCGTGCGGACAGCCCCATCACCGCACGGGCGGCGGCTGACTTGCCGGAGCCCGACTCGCCGAGCAGTGCCACCAGCTCGCCGCGGGCGACGTCGAGGTCCACGTCGACCACCGCCGGCACCGACCCGCGACGGGTACCGAAAGTGACCGACAGGCCGCGTACGTGTAACGCCGATTCGGAGGCGTGACGCATGTGTTTCCTCTCGGTTGATCAACCGGTAACAGGGTGCCCGTACTTCACTCGCGGAGCATCGTCAGTGCCTGTTCCTTGCTCGCATCTTGACTTCGGTGCCCGATTATTGCAACCCTCGCATTGGTCATCCCCCGCTGGACGTTGCTCCGGCAGGGGTGTCGACGACCCGCGCGGCCTTGTGGACGGCGGCGCCCTCCATCCCGGGCGTGCGTCCGGCGCCGTCGCGCGTCATCACGGAAAGGGAGGCTTTGATGCTGGAAAGCGCAAAGCGATACACCGGTTACACGGCGTACGAGTATCTCGAGCCGGGTAAGGACTTCAAGGTCTTCGAGTACGCCGAGCAGATCGGCCGCGTGCCGGCGTACCAGGGGCTGGAGCTCTCCGACAGCCAGCGGGAGCGGGTCGTGCGCCTGCTGACCGACGAGATCGTGATCTCATTGCACGACCACGTGCAGGTCTTCCCGAAGGACATGGGCCGGCTGCGGGAGCACATCCGGCAGGGCCGCGAACCCACCGGCTACCGGGGCCTGGCCCGGTCCGGCATGACCGCGGTCTTCGACAACGGGATGGACGGCACCTGCTGCATCTCCAGCGACGCCGGCTGGAAGTACCAGGACGTGCTCTTCGACCTCGGGGTCCGGATGGCCGACCTGGCCCACCAGGACTACGTGATCAAGGCGGAGTCCCTCAAGGACATCCACCACGCGCACGAGACCGGCCGGCTCGCCCACGTCTTCGCGCTCGAGGCGGCGACGCCGATCGAGAACGAGGTCGACCGGCTCGACGTCCTGTACGGCTTCGGCGTACGGCAGATCGGCATCGCCTACTCCGAGGCGAACTACCTCGGCAGCGGCCTCAAGGAGCGCGGCGACGGCGGGCTCACCTACTTCGGTGAGAAGGCCGTGGAGCGGATGAACAAGCTCGGCCTCGCCATCGACATCTCGCACTCCGGCGACCGCACCGCGCTCGACGTCATCAACTACTCCACGAAGCCGGTCCTGATCACGCACTGCGGCTCCCGCGAGGTCTGGCCGACCAACCGGATGAAGCCGGATGCCCTCATCAAGGCATGCGCGGAGCGCGGCGGGGTCATCGGCATCGAGGCGGCGCCGCACACCACCCTGTCCGATGCGCACCCGCACCACTCGCTGGAGTCGGTGATGGACCACTTCACGCACCTCGTCGACAAGGTCGGCATCGACCACGTGACGTTCGGGCCGGACACCCTCTTCGGTGACCACGTCGGGCTGCACGACGCCTTCTCGGGCAACCTGTCCATCTCGCAGGCGCACGGCCATGTCGAGCACCCGCGGGTGGAGTACGTCGACGGCCTGGAGAACCCGGCCGAGTGCTTCTACAACATCATCGGATGGCTGGTCAGCCACGGCTACTCGGACGACGAGATCCGCAAGGTGGTCGGCGGCAACACCATCCGCGTCCTCGAGGAGGTCTGGGTCTAGATGCGTGTCCGTCTACCGTTCACCGCGCTCGCCGCCGTCGCCGTGGCGGCCACGGTCGCAGCCTGCAGCCCGAGCGCGCCCAGCGGGCCGGGTGGCAGCACGAGCGATGCGGTGCTGACCATCGCGACCACCACCGACGTGGTCAACTTCAATCCGCTGATCGGCAACAGCCGGACCGACTCGTGGATCACCGGTCTGATGTACCCCCGGCTGCTCACCATCGACGCCAACGGTGCCAAGCAGCCGTACCTGGCCAAGGACTACGGCTTCACGGATGCCACGACGGCGTACTGGAACCTGCGCGACGACATGAAGTGGAGCGACGGCAAGCCGGTCAGCGCCGACGACGTCGCCTACACCATCAACTCGATCCTGAAGGACAAGCCGACCGGCAACACCACGTACGGGCAGCTGGTCAACGTCGACTCCGCGTCCGCGGCGTCGCCCACCCGGGTCGAGCTGAAGCTCAAGCGGCCGGACTCCACGGTGGTCACCGAGGTCGGCTTCTGGATGAACGTGGTGCCCAAGCACGTCTTCGAGCCGGCCGGCAGTGTCGCGAAGTTCCCCAACAACAGCAACTGGGTCAGCGCCGGTCAGTTCAAGCTGACCACGGTGGCGAAGGGGCAGAGCTACACGCTCGAGCGGGTCACCCCGTATCCGTTCGCCCCGAAGGGCACCCCGACCGTCGCCAAGATCGTGTACCGGGTCTACCCGGACGTGAACACCGAGATCCTGGCGCTCAAGAACGGCGACGTCGACCTGATCGCCAACGCGCTGCCCCCGGCGCAGGTGAAGAACCTGCAGAGCGCCCCCGGCGTCAAGGTCGAACAGGTGCCGGGCCTCGGCTACGCGCACATGACGTACAACATGAAGCGCAAACCGCTGGAGAACCTCAAGGTCCGCGAGGCGCTCGCGCACGCCGTGAACTACGAGGCGATCCGCAGCGTCGTGCTGCAGGGCCAGGCCGTGTCCACCGGCTCGAGCCCGATCCCGCCGGTGCTCAAGGACTTCGCCGACCCGTCGAGCAAGGAGTACGCGTTCGACACCGGCCTGTCCAAGCAACTGCTCGCCGAGGCGGGGTTCGGTCCGGACAAGCCGCTGTCGCTCACGATGATCTACTCGCTGCAGGACGCGGTGACCTCGCAGTGGGCCGCGCTGGTCAAGGACGACGCGGCCAAGGCGGGCATCACCATCAACCTGCAGGGCATGGACCGCAACACGTATCTGGCCAAGACGAACGCCGGTGACTACGACATCTACGCCGGCAACTTCGCCATCATGGACGACCCGACGACCAACATGGCGCTCACGTACCTGCCGGGCGGGGCGATCAACTACTCGAACGTCGACGACCCGGCGCTGAACGCGCTGATCACCAAGGCCCAGTCGACCACCGACAAGGGCCAGCAGAAGCAGCTCGCCCAGGAGGCCGGGAAGCTGGTCCGGGACAACGTCTACGACAACGTCATGTACATGCAGAACCTCTACATCGCACACAGCGACAAGTGGAGCAACTTCATCATCAAGCCCAGTGAGCTGCTCTCGCTCGTCGACCCCCAGTCGCTGGCCAACGCGACGAAGAGCTGACGCCGATGCCACAGGTACTCCGATTCGCCGTCCGCAGGATCGGGCGCGGGCTGCTGACCCTCTGGTTCGCCGCCACGGTCACGTTCCTCCTGCTCCGGCTGCTGCCCGGCGACCCCGCGCTCGCGGTGGCCAGCCCGAACATGACGCCGGAGGCGCGCCAGACCCTGCTGCAGCAGTACGGGTTGGACGAGCCGCTGCTGACCCAGTACGGCAAGTATCTGTGGCAGTTGCTGCACGGCAACCTCGGCACGTCATTCAGCCAGCAGCTTCCGGTCAGCACGGTGCTCTTGCAGCGCCTGCCCTGGACCCTGCTGCTGACCGTCTCCTCACTGCTGGTCACGGTCGCCGTCGGCATCCCGCTCGGGGTGCTGGCGGCGACCCGCCCGCGGGGCTTCCTCGACCGGCTGGTGCAGGTCGGCGGCGTCGTCGGCCAGTCGCTGTTCGTCCCGAGCGTCGGCATCTTCCTGCTCTTCGTGCTCGGGCTGCAGCTGCACTGGCTGCCCATCGGCGGCGCCTACAGCCCGGGGGTCTACGGCACCGCGTGGTACGGCGACGTGCTGCAACACCTGGTGCTGCCCTGCTTCAGCCTGGTCCTGGTGCAGCTCGGCTCGTACGTGCTGACCCTGCGCTCCACCCTCATCGACTCGCTCGGCGAGGACTACTGCGTCCTGGCCCAGGCCAAGGGCCTGCCCAACCGGAAGGTGGTGTGGAAGCACGCACTGCGCAACGCCCTGCTGCCCACCACCACCCTGGTCGGCCTGCAACTGGGCTTCCTGGTCGGCGGCGCGGTGCTCACCGAGACCGTCTTCGCCTACCCGGGCATCGGCCGGGGCATCTACGAGGCCGTCACCCAGCTCGACTTCCCGGTGCTGCAAGGCGCCTTCGTCCTGCTGGCCGCGACCGTGGTGCTCGCCAACGTGCTGACCGACCTGGCGTACGGCCTGCTCGACCCGAGAGTGAGGACCGCATGACCGCAACACCGGGTCCTGCCGCGGCAGGCCTGGAGACCGTCATCACGGACCAGGTCACCGCGGCCCGGGCCACCTGGTCGGCGTTCCGGCGCAACCCGCTGGGCATCGCCTCGCTCGGCATCCTCGCCGTGCTGGTGCTCGTCGGCGTCTGCGCGCCGCTCATCGCCGCCTCGCCCTCCGGATACGGCGACCAGGTGTTGCAGCCACCCTCGGGCGCGCACTGGTTCGGCACCGACAACCTCGGCCGGGACATCTTCGCCGAGGTGGTCTGGGGCGCCCGGCTGAGCATCGTGATCGCCGCGCTGTCCTCGGCCCTGGCGATCCTGATCGGCGTGCTGGTCGCCGTGCTCGGGGCGTACTTCCCGAAGGCCGACACGGTGATCGGCACGGTCGTCGACCTCTGCCTGTCGCTGCCGGTGCTGCCGTTGATGATCCTGGTGGCGGCGCTTGCCGGGCCCAGCCTGGTCACGCTGGTACTGGTCATCGCGTTCTTCTCGTGGCCTGAAGTGACCCGGGTCGTGCGTTCGCAGGCGCTGTCGGTGGTCCGGCTGCCCTACATGGACGCCGCGCGGGTCACCGGCGGGTCCCACGCCTGGATCATCCGCAAACACCTGCTGCCCGCGGTCGCGCCGGTCATCGTCGTGTCGGTGGTGCTGACCGCGTCGCGGGCCGTGCTGTCCGCCGCCGGTCTGGCCTTCCTCGGCCTCGGCGACCCGACCAGCTGGTCCTGGGGACGCATCCTCTACGAGGCCGAGCAGTCCGGGGCGATGTCCAGTGCCTGGTGGACGACGCTCTTCCCGTCGCTGGCGATGCTCGCCCTGGTGGTCTCGGCGACCCTGATCTCGATCGCGTACAACGACGCGCGCAATCCCCGTACCCGGGAGGACTAGTCCATGCTGGACACCCAACGCCTGCCCGCCGGCTTCTACCGGCGGCTGCAGGACGACATCCGCGCCCAACTGGCCGATGAGGCGCTGGACGCGATCCTCACCGACGACCCCGATGACGTCGCGTATCTCACCGGCTTCTTCCACCACCCGAACGAGCGGCCGGCCGTGGTCCTGCTCCCCGTCGAACGGGCCACCCTGCTGCTCGTACCGGAGCTGGAACGCGAGTACGCACAGGCCCAGCGGGCCGCGGCGGAGATCGTCGCGTACCCCGAGTTTCCCGGCCTCCGACCGCCGTTGTCGTACCTCGGCGCCGCGGCGGAACCGACGACGGGCCGGATCGGGTATGCGGGCAGCATCACCGTGGACCGGCTCGACCAGGTCCGCGCCGCCTTCCCGAAGGCCACCCTGGTCCGCACCGACCTGGTCATGCGGGCCCGGTTCCACAAGCGCCCGGAGGAGATCGCGCTGCACGCCGAGGCGGCCCGGATCACCGACCTGATGCTCGCCGCCGGGCGCGCGCTCGTGCAGGAGGCGGTCGCGGCCGGCGGCGAACTGCCCACCGAGGCCGAACTGGCCGGGCACATCACCGGCGTCGGCACGCGCACGATGTACGCCGAACACGCCGACGTCGTCGTGGTCTCGTTCCTGGCCGGCGGGCTGGTCTACTCCGGCCCGAACAGCGCCCGGCCGCACGCCCTGCCGTCCGGGTACCGGCTGCGCCCCGGCGAGACGTTCATGCTCTCCCTCGGCTGCGCGGTCGGCGGCCGGTTCGTCGAGGGAGAGCGGACGTTCATCCTCGGCGAGCCCAGTGCCGACCAGATCCGCTACTACGAGGCGGTCCGGCAGGCGCAGCAGACCGGGGGAGAGGCACTGCGCCCCGGTGTCGCCTGCGCCGAGGCGAACCGGGCCTGCCTGGACGTGATCCGCGAGGCCGGCCTGGGCCAGTACCTGCGGCACCGGCAGGGACACGGGATCGGGCTCGGCATGCACGAGGCGCCGTGGCTCTCCGACGGCGACGACACCCCGCTGGCCGAAGGCATGGTCGTGTCGAACGAACCGGGCATCTACATCCCCGGGCACGCCGGCTACCGCATCTCCGACTCGATGCTCATCACCTCGGACGGCGCCCGCCCGTTCACCGCCTACCCCCGCTCCCTCGACGACGTCGTCATCGCGCTCTGAGTGCGTCTTCGTTTTGTGCATCGTTCGCTCGTATGTGCATTTCGCTCGTATGTGAAAGGACTACCTGTGCGGCTTCCGATCAACGGCAACGAACTCGAGGTGGAGGTTTTCGGCGCGGACGACGCGCCGGTCCTGATCGCCCACCACGGCGCGCCCGGCCTCGGCTCGCGCGCCGAGCCCCGCGCCACGTTCAGCCCGTTCGCCGACACCTACCGGGTGATCGTCTTCGACGCCCGCGGCTCCGGGGCCAGCGAGGGCCGGCCGCCCTTCACGCACGAGCAGTGGGTCGCCGACGTCGACGCGCTGCGCGAGTGGGCCGGGGTGGAGAGCTTCGTCATGGCCGGTGGTTCGTACGGCGGCTTCATCTCGATGGAGTACGCCATCCGCTATCCCGACCGGGTGCGTGCGCTCGTGCTGCGGGACACCTCGGCCGACCACGACAACGACGAGGCCGCCCAGCACAACGCCGAGACCTCCACCCGGGTCCAGATCGACCTGGAGAAGCTGGACCGCATCAACAACGGGCGGGTCCGCGACGACGACGACCTGCGTGACTGCTGGGCCGAGATCCTGCCGCTGTACGACCACGTCTACGACCCGGCGAAGGTGGCCGAGCGGGTGGCGGCCACCCCCTACCGCTACCAGACGCACAACTTCGCCTTTTCGGTGAACATCCCGGCGTACGACATCAAGTCCCAGCTGCACCGGATCACCTGCCCCACACTGGTCACCGTCGGCCGCGACGACTGGATCACGCCGGTGGCAAGCAGTAAGGTCATTGCATCGTTGATTCCGAACGCGCGGCTCGTCGTGTTCGAGAAGTCCGGGCACTCGCCCCAGGTCGAGGAGGCGGAGCTGTGGCGGCAGGTGGTGCGCGACTTCCTGCACGAGGCCGGCGCCGGTGACCGCTAACGGTTACGCCAGCAACCTCGACGACCTCGACCGCCGGATCATCGCCGCCCTGCAGGGAGACGGCCGGGCGAGCTGGACCGAGATCGCGGAACTCTCGGGCAGCTCGGTCGCGACCGTCGCCCGGCGCGGGCAGCAGCTCCTGCGCGACGGGGTCGTCCGGGTGGCGGTGATGCCACGCAACAACCACAGCGGTCCGCACGAACTGTTCGTCCTGCGGATCACGTGCGCGCCCGGCGCTCAGATGGCGGTGCTCGCCGAGCTGGTCCAGCAGTCGGACCTGCGCTTCCTCAGCCTGGTCACCGGCCCGTACGACATCCTCGCCGAGCTGAACCTGTCCCGGGAGGACTCCCTGCGGGCCCGGATCGTCGAGCGGATCCTGGCCATCGACGGCGTGCAGCGCTGCGACACCGACCTGACGCTGCACGTCTACAAGATCACCGGGGACTGGAGCCGGCAGCTGCTCACCGGCGTGCCCATCGAGGAGGTGACGGAGGCGCACCAGTGCGACCCGAGCCACTTCGACGCGCTCGACCGCCAGATCATCGGGCTGATGCGGGAGGACGGCCGGGCCAGCTTCCGGACGGTCGCCGGCGAGGTCGGGCTCAACGAGAGCACCGTGCGGCGGCGGTTCGAGACGCTGCGCGGCCGGGGCTGCATCGTGGTGACCACGCTCGTCCCGGCGCCGGCGCTGGGCTTCGAGTCCGAGGTCGTGCTCAACATCGCCGTCGCCCCGCAGTTCCTCGACGCGGCGGCCCGCACGCTGAGCAGCTACCGCGGGGTGCGATACGTCGCCGCCCTGCTGAGCAACAACGCGCTGATGTGCGAGCTGATCATGCCGAGCACCCAGGAGCTGTTCGAGTTCACCACGAAGACCCTCGGCCGCCTGGAAGGGGTGCAGGGCTGGACGGCGAGCGTCGTGCTGCTGGTGCTGCGCCGGGCCTACGTCGAGACGCCGTGGTGGCGGGAGAGCGTGGCCCTCGCCCCGGCGCGCCGCTCGGTGGACGACGGGTCAGCGTAACCGGCGCGCGGCCCGTCCCACGACGGGTCGCCGTGACCGGCGCGCGGCCCGTCCCGCAGCGGGTCACCGTAACCGGCGCGCGGCCCGGGCCGGTATCCGGCTCGCCTGTGCCGTCGCTCAGGTAGGCGGCCGGTCCCCGCAATACGTTGTCACACGCGACTCCGTCGCGCCGGCCCGCGGAGCCTCCGCTGCCCGTGCGAGCTTACGCCGCGCCCGTTGAGAAGTTCATCGTTGACAATTCGTTGACACGTCTGTAACTCTGACGAATGTCAATATTTGGATCTTCGAACGGGGAGGAAGACCAACATGACCCGAATCATCGGGAGGCTGGCGGATCGCCTGATGTCCGTCGTCGTGCCGCGGACGACCGCGACGGCCGGATACGAGACCGAATGCCACAGCTGTTTTCTCGGCGGCGGCGGAACCGATTCGCTGTGGACCCGGTATTGCGCGGGTAGCTGCAGCAAGTGGTACATCGGCAAGTGCGGTACCTGCTGATCGAAGATGCGCCGGGGCGGTCTTTCGGCTGCCCCGGCGGGCCAGGTCGAGGAGCCGGCCGCAGCCCGATGCGGACAACCGGTGCGGCCGATCCGTGTGCATCCACCCGATTGGGAAGGGACGTCCCGACGTGTCCTACGTCGTCGCCGCGCTCATCGTCACGAACGTGCTGACCCTGCTGAACCTCCTGCTGCTCTTCGGCGTCATCCGGCGACTGCGCGAGCAGCCGGCACCGCCGCCCGGTGGCCTGCTCGGCCGCCCCTCACTGCCGGTCGGCGCGCAGATCGAAGCGTTCTCCACAGTCGATGTCGATGGCCTGCCGCTGCGCCGGGACGAGCTGCCCGAGGGCGCTGTGGTCGGCTTCTTCAGCCCCGGCTGCGCGCCGTGCGAGGCGCTCATACCGAAATTCGTGGCCCACGCCGAGGGCGTTCCCGGCGGCCGGGAGAGTGTCCTGGCCGTCATCACCGGCTTCCCGGACGAGGCGGCCGGCTACGTCGCCCGGCTGTCCCCGGTCGCTCGCGTGGTCGTCGAGGGGCGCGAGGGCGCAGACGTGGTGCGGGCGTTCCAGGTTTCGGAATTTCCGCAAGTGTTCCAGCTCGACGGCGACGGCCGAGTGCTGGTCAGCGACGGATCCCTGGACCGGCTGGCCGTGCCGGCGGCATGACCGGGGTCCGCACGGAGCCGGTGCGGCGGACCATCGGGGCCGCCTTCCGGCTGGCGTGGCGTGCCGCGCCGGCGCACCTGGCCGGCGCTGTCGTCGTCGCCGCGCTCAGCGCCGCAGCGCCGATCATGACCGCCGGGCTGACCCGGGCGACGGTCGACGGCATCCTGGCCGGCCTGGGCGACCGCGAGCTGATCGCGCTCGTCGGCGGACTGGCTGCGGCAGGTATCGCGGTCGGGGTGCTACCGCACGCCGCCATGTATCTGCGCGCGGAGATCGGCCGGCGCAGCGCCGTCCGGGCCCTCGACGAGCTGTACCGCGCGGTCGAGCGCCAGGCCGGCCTGCGCCGGTTCGAGGATCCGCCGTTCCTGGACCGGCTGCGGATGGCCGGCTCGGGCGGTCGCGCGCCGGGCGAGCTGTGCGGCGCGGTGCTGGGCGCCGGCACCGGTCTGCTGAGCGCCCTCGGGCTGGTCGCGGCGCTGGTCCTGGTGAGCCCGCTGATGACCGTCGTGGTGCTCGCCGCCGCCGTGCCGGTGCTCGTGATGGAGCTGATGCTCGCCCGGCGGCGGACCGCCATGTTGTGGCAGCTGAGCCCGGCGGCCCGGCGCGAACACTTCTTCAGCCAGCTGCTGGCCCACCCGGTCGCGGCCAAGGAGGTCCGGCTGTTCGGCCTCGCCGGCTTCCTGCGGGAGCGGATGCTCACCGAGCACCGCGCGATCGACGTCGCCCAGCGCGGCATCGACCGGCGGGCGCTCGGCACGCAGGGCGGACTCGCCCTGCTCAGCGCGTGCGTCGCGGGCGGCGGCCTGGTGTGGGCCGTGTTCGCCGCCCGCGCCGGCCGGCTGAGCGTCGGCGACGTGTCGATGTTCGTCTTCACCGTCGCCGGCCTGCAGGCGGCCCTCGCCGGGCTCGTCGGCTCGCTCGCCAGCGGCCACGCGTCCGCCCTGCTCTTCGCGCACCATCGGGTGGTCCTCGCCACCGGGCCGGACCTGCCGATGCCCACCGAGCCGCGCCCGGTGCCCGCCCTGCGTCGCGGCATCGAGCTGCGCGACGTGTGGTTCCGGTACGCCGACGACCAGCCGTGGGTCCTGCGCGGCGTCAGCTTCACGATCCCGCACGGCATGAGCGTCGCCCTCGCCGGCCGCAACGGCGCCGGCAAGACGACGCTGGTGAAACTGCTGTGCCGGCTGTACGACCCGACCCGCGGTTCGATCCTCTGGGACGGGATCGACCTGCGGCAGATGCCGATCGCCGAGCTGCGGCAGCGGATCGCGGCGGTGTTCCAGGACTACATGGAGTACGACCTGACCGCCGCCGAGAACGTCGGCCTGGGCGACGTGGCGGCGATCGACGACCGGCAACGGATCACCGACGCGGCGCGGCTGGCCGGGATCGACGACGTCCTGGCCGGCCTGCCCCGCGGCTACGACACGATGCTGTCGCAGATGTTCGCCGCGGGCGACGACCTGGACGACGCGCAGGCCGGGACGACGCTGTCCGGCGGGCAGTGGCAGCGGCTGGCCCTGGCCCGGGCCCTCATGCGCGGCGAGCGCGACCTGCTGATCCTCGACGAGCCGAGCGCCGGCCTCGACGCCGAGGCCGAACACGAGGTGCACACCCAGCTGCACCGGTACCGGACCGGGCGGACCAGCCTGCTCATCTCGCACCGCCTCGGCGCCGTCGCCGACGCCGACCGCATCGTGGTCCTGGCCGACGGCGTCGTCGCCGAGGAGAGCGACCACGCCGGACTCATGGCCGCCGGCGGCACGTACGCACATCTCTTCGCGCTCCAGGCGAGCGGCTACACCCGGGCCGGGGCCGAGCGGTGACGGCGGCCGCGTGGATCGCCGTCGCCGCGCTCGTGGCGATCGGGCTGGCGGCGTGGTGGCTGCGCCGGCGGTTCGTCATCGTGACGGTGCTGGGCGAGAGCATGGCCCCGACCTACGCGCACGGCGACCGGGTGCTCGTGCGCCGCGTCCGCCTCGCCCAGGCGCGCACCGGCGAAGTCGTCGTGGCGGCATGGGGCACGCCGGAGCCCGGCGGGCCGTTCCCGTTCACCAACGCCGAGCCGGAGCCTGGCGTACCGCCGACCCTGCAACCGTGGATCGTGAAGCGTCTGGTGGCCGGCCCGGGCGACCCCGTGCCCGAGGCGATCCGAGCAGCCGTGCCGGACCGGGAGGTACCCCCTGGCCGTTTCCTCATGATCGGCGACAACGTCGAGGCCAGCGCCGACTCCCGCCAGCTCGGCTACGCCCACGCCGAGTATCTGCTCGGCTCGGTGGTCCGCCGGCTGCCACGCTGACCCTTGCCCGGCGGCGGCCGCCATCACCGGCGCTCAGGGCGTGCGCATCAGGGCGGCCAGATCGTCCCACCTCGTCACGAGCAGGCCCGCGACGGCGCCGGCCAGCGCGATGACCGCCACCATGGGCGCCTGGAAGGCGCCCCCGGCCAGCGAACCGGCGAGCCCGAGCACCGCGACGACGACGAGCGTCAGGTTGCGGACGACGTGCTGCATGCTCAGCGGCGTGTCGGACACGCCGAAGCACCGGCACGCAACCGCGGCACCCCGCCGCACCACCCGCGCGACGGCAACGGTAAGCGCGCCGAGCAGCCCGGCGGCGAGCACGAACGCCGCCGTGCCGGCCGGCCGGACGGGCACGAGCGCCAGCACGACGATCGCCGCCTCCGCCACGACGGTCGCGACCGCCGCCGCCCGCATCCAGGCCTCGCCGACGACGTCCATCCGCCGCAGCGACGCCACGAACGCCGCCCAGGCCGACCGGCTGGACACCTTGCCGGCCAGTGCCAGTGCGAACACGATTACGAGCACCGCTCTACCGGCCACCTCGACGTACTGCACCGTCGAAACCTATCCATCGTTGCCCATGCGCGACAACCCCGCCCGCAGCGCGTCGCCGCGAACCCGCCTGGGTGGCACGTGACGGGACGATGCGTTGCGTACTCACGATGGGGCACGGTCCCGTACGACACCCCGGCTCGCTCGCCGCGTTTTCGCAGCGCTCAGCGCGATCGGCCGCGGCGGCGTCTACCTCGAGGATGGCGCTCCAGCAACGACCGCGTAGCCACTCCGAAGTGGACGAATACGCCGCACGTCGCCGGCCATCAGCGTCTCGGCAGCTGGGTCACCCTGCCGGGGAGGTGATGGTGTGGCCGAGCGTTCGCAGTGCCTTTCGGAACTGGGACTCGTGTTCGACCGGTACGGCGAGGTGGCGGTCTCCGACGAGCGTGCACAGGGCGCGCAGTTTCCGGTCGTGGGCGATGAGGGCGGCGAGCGGCGGGTCGGCGCATTCGATGAGGCGGACGATGCCCCTGGTCGCGGATTCCTACCATGCCGCTAGGACATGAGTTGTCATGTAAACCCAGTACCCCGGTTGGCGATCCGGGCCCAGCACGCCTCGGCGAAACGGAGTACAACACTAATGGGCAAAGCTGTCATACCGATCTACGTACCCGCCTGCACTGTGGCCGCCACGACGAAGGTCCAGGGCCTGACGTTCGACCTCCTCAACGAGCCGATCCTCAACGACGCGTACTTGGCGGGCTGAGCCGTGAAGTTCCTCCTCTTCTCGGCGATCAACGGCATCGACGAGCCCAACCGGGTCACCGGCGAGCGACCGACGCAGCAGCAACGATTCCGCCGCATCGTCAACGAGGCCGTGCTCGCCGACAAACTCGGCTTCGACGCGTACGGCGTCGGCGAGCGGCACTCCGCCTCAGTGATCAACTCGTCGCCCCCGGTCCTGCTCAGCCACATCGCGGCGCTGACCACGCGCATTCGGCTGATCACCACCGTCACCGTGCTCAGCCTGCTCGACCCGGTGCGTGTCGCTGAGGACTACGCGACTTTGGATCATCTCGCCGGCGGACGGCTCGACCTGATGATCGGAAAAGGCGGTGACGCCGACCAGTTCCCGATCTTCGGCCTGACCGCGGAGCAGGCGCGCGAGAGCCTGGCCGAGCGGTACGAACTGCTGCGCAGGCTGTGGGCGGAAGACGAGGTCACCTGGCGCGGAAGGTTCCGGCCGCCGCTGAGCAAGGTCACCGTCCAGCCGCGCCCGTTCCGGCGTCCCATCCGGGTGTGGCACGCCGGGTCCAGCCGTCTGTCAACCGCGGACACCGCCGCCCGGCATGGCGATGCCCTCTTTTCAACGGCGGGCGGACCGAACAGGCAGCAGTACCGTGCGTTCTTCGAACACTACCGGGAGAGGTGGCAGTTCTACGGACGTGACCCCGGCGACGCGTTCACGGGGATCAGCGGTGGGTTCCTGTACCTGGCGGACACGACGGAGCAGGCGATCAAGAGATTCGAGCCGCACTACGTGAACTATCTGCACACATCGGTCGGCCTCAAGAACGGATCGCCCTACCGCAATCTGCGGGAGTACGTCGACAGCACCCCCAGCCTGATCGGAAGCCCACAGGATGTCATCGAGCGGATTCTGGGCTATCACGCCGACTACGGCAACGAGGTCATCAACCTGCTCATCGACGCGCTGGCCGAGCCGGAGCAGATCGAGCAGCTCGAGCGATTCGCCGCGCAGGTCGCGCCGATCGTCAGAAGCGCGGTCCCGAACCGGCTCTGGGACGACACCACGCCGCCGAGCGTGACGGCCGCGAGCCGTCGATGGTGACGTTCGCCGCCGGCAGAGTGCTGGCGGCGCCGGCGAGCCGTTCGTCGTGACGCTGCGGGCGCCCGGCGGGCAGCTCGTCCGGTCCGGACGCGGAGTGGAACCCGACGCCGCGGCGGACGGACGCGCGCCCGGCTCGTCTCGGTGATGGCCTGCAAATCCGATCGAAAATATGGTGGTTCGATGGCTACGCGACCGAGAGAAATACGGCGTTTCGGACTTCCCTCGGACAGTTATCGATCAGTTCGGGCGCACTGCTGCGTCGATGGTGTCCGATCGACATGTTACGCAGCGTGGCGGAGGGCGGCGGTGCTGCTGCCGGTCGACCCGGGCAAGCGCTGCTCCGTCAGATCAGGACCACGACCTTGCCGCGGACATGCCCGCCCTCCGTCCGCCGGTGTGCGGCGGCGATCTGCTCCCCGGGAAACGTCTCGACCGGCATCACGAGCTTTCCGGCCTCGGCGAGCGCGAGCACCTCGGCCAGCCGGGCGGGGGACCGGGGTGCGAACGCGAGCCGCGCGCCGTATCGCGCCGCGCCCGCCGGGTCGGCGATGGTGCCGATGCGGCTGGGATCGGCCACCAGTTGGGCGGAGGCGGCCAGCGCCTCGCCGCCGATCGCGTCCAGCACCACGCTCACCCCCTGGGGCGCGACCTTGCGCACCCGGTCGACCAGGCCCTCGCCGTAGCGCACCGCAATGGCGCCGAGGGTGCGCAGGTAGTCGTGGTTGGCGTCGCTGGCGGTGCCGATCACGGTCGCGCCGATCTCGCGGGCCAGCTGTACGGCGACCGTGCCCACGGAGCCCGCTGCGGCGTGCGCCAGCAGGGTGTCGCCGGGGCCCACGCCAAGGATGCCCAGCGCACCGGACGCGGTCTGTGCCGCGGCGACCAGCGCGCCGGCGGTCACCAGATCCAGTCCTGCGGGTTTGGGGACCACGTCCTCGACCGGGGCGAGCACGTACTCGGCGCAGCCCGTGCCGTTGACGGAGCCGGCGACCTCCTGGCCGATCGGCGGCCCGGAGACGCCGGGACCCCACGCGTCGACCGTCCCCGCGTACTCGTTGCCCACCTGAGCGGGGAACCGCACCGGGCGCTGGGCGGCGAGGTCGCCGCGCCGCAGCTTGATGTCGAACGGCTGGACGCCGGCCACCCGTACCCGGACGCGCACCTGTCCGGGGCCCGGTTCGGGCAGGTCGACCTCGTCCCAGGACAGCACCTCCGGGGGACCGTACTGGTGAAAGCGGGCAGCGCGGCTCATCGAAACAGCCTCCGGGTTGTCGTCGTGCTCAGCCCGCGCGCAGGAGCGGGCTGGCCTGTGGGTAGTGGTTGGTCTCCACGCGCTCCAGATCGGGATCGGCGTCCAGGATCGCCCGTTGGAGTCGCTGAAGCTGTGCGGAGGGTTCGACGCCGAGCTCCGTGTTGAGCACGGTCCGCAGCCGCAGGAACACGTTGAGCGCGTGGGAGCGTCGCCCCGATCGGTAGAGCGCGATCATGAGCTGGCGGTGCAGGCCCTCGTGCATCGATTGCTGCGAGGTGAGGGCGGTCAGCTCGCTCAGCACCATGTGGTGCATGCCGAGCGCGAGGTCGCACTCGATGCGGCGTTCGAGGGCGCTGAGCCTGGACTCCTCGAGCCGGGTGGCCTCGACGCTCAGGCGGGAGCCGAGCTTGACGTCGACCAGGGCGGGGCCCCGCCACAGCCGCAGGCACTCGGCGAAGCGCCCGCAGGCCGCCTTGAGATCGTTGTGCTGCATGGCCAGGTTCGCGTAGTTCAGGCAGCGGGTGTAGTCGGCCGAGTCCAGGCGCCCGCCGTGGCGGTTGAGCGCGTATCCGCTGTACTCGGTGCGCAGCACGTCCTTGCTGGTGTAGCCGGCGTCCGGCCTGAGCGCCTGCGCGATGCTGCGACGCAGTTGCATGACGTACGTCTGCAGCGTCGTGGAGGCGCTGCGCGGCGGTGTTGCGCCCCATAGTTCCTCGGTGAGCACGGCGACGGGCACTACCTGGTCCTCGTGCAGGGCGAGCAGCGCGAGCACCGCTCGTGGTTTGGCCGCGGATGGTGTGACGTCCCGGCCGTTGATGCGCGCCTGGAAGCTCCCGAGTACACGAACGTCCATGACCCATCCTCCGTAACAAGCCCAGGCCACGCTCTTTGCGTGCCGCGTTGTGGGTGCCGCGCACCCCAGGGGTTGGGCGGGACCGGCAGCGCTGCTGGCCAGCCGACTTTCAAAGATTCGGAAACTGGTGGGATTACGCGTCCGGGTGAGGCTCCGTGGCGGCGCTGTGAGGTCGACATTCTTCACTCCCGCGCGTCATCGGAACCCCTACTGTCGGTGCGGCCCACGAGATGGCAAGCGCCGATCGGTGAGCGGCGAGACCTCAGGATCGCGGCGCAGGCACGTCGGTCCCGGTGCCGACGCCGGTCTCGAGCAGCGGCGCATCCGTCGCCGGGGCGGCGCCGGCCGCCTCGGGGTTCTCCACGGCGGCGCGCGCCTTGCCCGGCAACAGCACGAGGGCCGCCAGTAGCGCCACGAGCGCCACGCCGGTCGCCACCGCGAAGGCGACGTGGTAGCCGTAGGTCAGCCCGGCCGTGTTGCCGGCGCCGCCGTGCCGGGCGGTGGCGCTCGTCGCGATGGAGGCCAGCGCGGCGAGGCCGAGCGCGCCACCGACCTGCTGGGAGGTGTTGAGCAGGCCGGACGCGAGCCCGGACTCCTCCGGCCCCACTCCGCTGGTGCCCGCCACGGTGACGGCGACGAACGCCAGCCCGCCGCCGATGCCGACGAGGATCTCCGGGCCGATGATCTCCACCAGGTATCCGTGGCCGCCGATCCGCGACAGCCAGAACAGGCCGGTGGCGACGAGGAGCAGCCCGATGCCCGCGCCCGCCCGCAGGCTGACCCGGCCGAGGACCTTGCTCGCGTTCATGGCCGAGGCGACGATGACCACCGCGATGGGCAGGAGCGCGAGCCCCGCGCGCAGCGGCGAATACTGGTAGACGAACTGGGTGTAGAGGCTGAGGAAGAAGAAGGTGGGCGTGAACGCCGCCGGCATCAGCACACCCACCAGGTTCGCCCCCCGCAGCGCCCGCCGCCGGAAGATGCCCAGCGGCACCAGTGGCTGGCGCGACCGGGCCTCGACGAGCAGGAACAGCAGGATCAGCGCCACCGCGGCGGCGCCGAGGCCGATTGTCCGGGCCGACGTCCACCCGTAGGTGCTCGCGTCGACGGTGACGTAGACCACGAGGATCAGGCCGGCGGTGACTGTGGCGGCCCCCAGCACGTCGAACCGCCCGCCCCGGGAGGTGGGCGCGCCCGCGGGAAGCAGGCGGGCCGCGAGCAGGGCGGCGGCCAGTCCGATCGGCACGTTCACGGAGAAGACCGACTGCCAGCCCATCAGGTCGGTGAGCACGCCGCCGAGGATGTAGCCCACGGCGCCGCCGGCGCCGCCCACCGCGGCCCAGACGCCGAGCGCCTTGCCCCGGGCCGCCTTCTCCTCGTCGGTGCCGTCCGGGAAGACCACCAACAGCAGCGACAGCGCGGCCGGCGAGGCGATCGCCGCGGTGAGCCCCTGCAGGCCCCGGAAGGCCACGAGCCATCCGGCCGAGGGCGACAGCGCGGCGGCACCGGAAGCGACGACGAACAGGATGAGGGCGCCGATGAAGAGCCGGCGACGGCCCAGCAGGTCGGCGAGGCGCCCGCCGAGGAGGAGGAACCCGCCGAACAGGAGCGCGTAGCCGTTGGTGACCCACGAGAGGTCACTCTGTGTGAAGTGGAGCTGTCGGGCGATGGACGGCAGCGCCACGCCGACGATCGCCGCGTCAAGGATCAGCACGAACTGGGTCACCGCGAGCAACGCGAGGGCCGGACCTGGTGAGGAGGTCCGACCCGGCGACGTGGTGCCGGGTCCCGGAGCAGCGGGCATGGGTACTCCTCGGGTCGAAACGGAACTTCGGTTCAGGACTGTATCGGAACCGGAAGTCCGGTTCAAGTTCGAAGTCTGATACAATCTCGGAGTGATCGAGATCGTTTCCCCCGACGCTCGGCCCCTTCGAGCTGACGCGCGGCGTAACCGGGAGCGAATCCTCGAGGCGGCCAACGGCGTGTTCGCCGAGGCGGGCAGCGGCATTCAGATGGATCTCGTCGCGCGGCGCGCCGGTGTCGGCGTCGGCACGGTGTACCGGCACTTTCCCGACAAGGAGCGCCTGCTCGTCGAGCTGGCGAGCTACCGGTTCCGGGCGTGCGTGCAGGAGGCCGAGCGGGCCCTGATGATCGACGATCCGTGGGCGGCCGTGGAGAGCTTCGTCCGGCAGATCGCCGACCACCGGCTGCTCGACGCCGGGCTGCGCGATGTGCTGGCCATGCTGCAGCCGGGTCGCTGCCACTGCCCGGCCGAACGGGACGAGCTGGTGGCCCGCCTCGACGAGCTCCTCGCTCGGGCGCACCGCGCCGGTGCCGTGCGGCACGACGTGCGGGGTGCTGATCTTCTCGCGCTGATCAGCGGTGCGGGCACGGCGATCGGGCAGGGCATCTACACCCGGCTCGTCGCCGACGTCCTGCTCGCCGGTCTGCGCCCCACGCCGGCCGAGGACGCCGCGTTTCCCGGCGTGGGGGCGGACGCCGCCGGGGACCCGGTTGGCGATTCCCCGGACCGGCCGGTCGCGGTGGCCGGTCACCGTTAGCCACCCGCGGATCCCTACGATCGTGCCGGGGGTTGGCCGCGCCGTCGTACGCCGGTCGCGTGCCGGCGCACGACGGCGCTCGCGCTACCGAACCCGGAATGTCGCCATCATCGCCATGTCCTCGTGCTCGAGGTTGTGGCAGTGCAGGAGGAACCGGCCGGGGTAGTCGGTGAACCGCACCAGCACCGAGACCTTCTCGGCACCGTTGACGAACACCGTGTCCTTCAACCCGGCGTCGTACGGCCCCGGCGGCCCGCCGCCCCGCGACAGCACCCGGAAGCTCGACAGGTGGACGTGGACCGGGTGGTGGTAGTCGGACGTGAACGTCCAGATCTCGGCGGTGCCGAGGGTGGTGTCGAAGACCGGTGCGGTGGGGTCGAAGTACTGCCCGTTGATCGTCCAGCCGTACATGGTGCCGCGGTGGAAGTCGAAGGCGCGGTGGACCGTGACCGACGACGGGTCCACCGGCTCGACGACGGCGAGTGTGTCCGGCACCGCGCTGTCGTCGCGGGCCGAGGCCGTCACGCGGAAGGCCATGACCGACGCGGTCGGCCCGCTGCCCGCGAGGTTGACCAGCTCCACGAGCTGGCCCGGCTTGACGCCGGAGAAGTCCACGACCACGTCGAAGCGTTCGGCCGGCGCGACCGTCAGGCTGTCGTGCCGGACCGGCGTGGCCAGGAGGCCACCGTCGCTGCCGATCTGCACGATCGGCAGCGGGCCGTTCGGCGCACGCAGGGCGAGATCGTAGACCCGGGCGTTGGAGGCGTTGAGGATGCGCAGCCGGTACCGCACGGCGGTGACCTCGTGCACCGGCCACGGCACGCCGTTGACGAGGGTGACGTCGCCCAGCACGCCCTGCGTGTATGGCTCCTGCACGCCCGGCGTGTGGATCAGGTCGGGATCCAGCGCCGGATAGGACAGCGAGCCGTCCGCCGCGAACGCCCGGTCGACGATCATCAGGGGGAGCTCGCGGTCTGCGCCGGGCAGCGGCAGCCGCTCCTCCTCGTCGTCGCGCACGAGGTGGAAGCCGGCGAGGCCCCTCCAGACGCTGGGACCGGTGAAGTCCATCCGGTGGTCGTGGTACCAGAGCGTCGCCGCGGGCTGCTCCATCGGGTAGGTGTAGTCCCGGGTCAGCGTGGTGACGACCGCGCCGGGGTCGTGCGCGCCGTGGTGCGCCGATCCCGACGGCGATCCCAACGGCGCAGGGACGGACGGCGCCGGGACCGGCGGGGCGCCGGACCCGGGCAGCACCAGATCCGTCGGGTAGCCGTCGCTCTCCGCCGGGGTGTGACCGCCGTGCAGGTGCACCACCGTCGGTACCGGAAGCTCGTTGCGGTGCCGGACCACCGTCGGCCGGCCGCGACGCGAGACGATCGTGGGCCCGGGGAACCGGCCGTCGTATCCCCAGATCTGGGTCCGCAGGCCGGGGACGATCTCCTGGGTCGCGACCTTCTGCGTGATCTCGTAGCGGTCCCGCGGCCCGTCGACGGTGGGCGTCAGCACGGGCGGTACCACGAGCGGCAGCCGGTAGCGGGCCGGCAGCGGGATCTCGCTCTTGAGCTGCTGCAGCCCGCTGACGAGCGGGTTCTCCTGGAAGGGGCCGTCGGGGCCGGTAGCGCCGCGCTGCTGCCAGGCGCGTACGCCCAGGCCCGCGCCGCCGGCCAGGACCAGCCCGCCGAGCCCACCGAGCACGGCCCGGCGGGTGACCGAGCGGTTCACCACGGCGCTACGCCGGTGCGCCGGTCAGTGTCACCTGGAACGACTTCGTTTTGTTGCCTTTCAGGTCGTACAACTCCGAGGTGCCGGTCGCGGTCACCTTGTCCTTCTTGAAATCCGCGGTTTGTTGTCCGCGAATGGTCCCGATGATGTTCTCCTTGGTGCTGTCGGCCAGCGGAATCGTGACCTGGAACGTCACCTTGTTGTCCCGGGAGATCTGCCAGAATCCCGTCCCGGGTAGGGTGTTGCTGCCTTCCTGGAGCACCGTGCCGTCGTTGTGGAACGTGATTTTCGCGGTGCCGCTCGACGGCAGCGTGGTCTGCACCTGCATCTGCCAGGCGCCGACCGGAGACGGCGGGTCGTCACTCGAACACGCGCTCGGCAGCACCGCGACGGCGCTGGCCAGCGCCACCGTAACCAGGGCGTTGCGGTACCGGGTCCGCCGGCGATCCGGCATAATTAAGTGCATCGATGGCCTTTCTCGATGTCGGGGAACTCAGGCGCGGGTCGCCAGCCATCGTGATCGTCGCCCCTGGACCGTCACTAGAGCGCCGATAGAGCCGCGGTGGAGGATGGCTCGAGAAACGTGTGGCGGGCCGAATAGGCCGGTCGTCCTTATTGACGCTCGTATTGGGAATGTGTTTGGCTGCCGGCGGCGCCGACCGCACCGACATGTTCGCGGGGCGCCCTTTCTGCTGTGCAGCAATCGCCTGACGGACGGTGTCTCTAGCGTGACCGAAAACATCACCGCCCAATCCCGGGCGGCCGACGCGAACGGGGAGGTGTCTGCGGCGCGGGCAACAACCGCGACGCGCCCCGACGACGATCTCGACCGATACCTCGACCTGCCGGTCACCTCCGGCTTGCGGGTGGGGCGGTGGTGCGCGGTGGCGGTCGTGGGTGTACTGCTCGCCATGGCCGGACACGCGCTGGTCACCAACCCCGCCTGGGACTGGCCGACGGTCGGCGCCTACCTGTTCTCGCAGACGATCGTCAGCGCCGTGTGGCTCACCCTGCAGCTCACCGCGATCTCGCTGGTGCTCGGCTTCGCGCTGGGCACCGTGCTGGCGCTCATGCGGATGTCCGGCACGGTCCTGCTGTCCGGTCCCGCCTGGGCGTACGTCTGGTTCTTCCGCTCCGTGCCGCTCATCCTTCAGCTGCTGTTCTGGTACAACCTCGCCCTGCTCTACAAGGAGCTGTCGATCGGCGTGCCGTTCGGCCCGTCGTTCGTGCGGTTCGGCACGATGGACCTCATCGGCCCCACCGCGGCCGCGGTGCTGGGACTGTCGCTGCACCAGGCGGCGTACGCCGGGGAGATCGTTCGCGGCGGCCTGCTGTCGGTCGACCGGTTCCAGCTGGAGGCGGCGGAGGCGCTGGGCCTGCCGCGGTGGACCCAACTGCGCCGGATCGTGTTCCCGCAGGCGATGCGGGCCATCATCCCGAACGCCGGCAACGAGCTCATCGGCCTGGTCAAGGGGACCTCGGTGGTGTACATCATGGCGCTGCCGGAGCTGTTCTACCAGGTGCAGGTGATCTACAACCGCAACGGGCGGGTGGTGGCGCTGCTCCTGGTGGCCGGGGTGTGGTACCTGATCATCACCACCGTCCTGTCGATCCTGCAGCACTTCGTCGAGCGGCACTACGGGCGCGGCGTGGCCCGCCGGACGCCGGCCGGCCCCCTGGAGGTGCTGCGGAGCCTGGTCCCCGTCGGGGTGTCCGCCCGCGGCCGCCGGAACTGGTCCGACCGCGGGGACGGAGAGGCCGCCCGATGAGCGGCCTCATGATCCGCGCCCGTGACATCCACAAGCGGTTCGGCGCGCTCCAGGTGCTGCGCGGGGTGGACCTGGAGGTGGCGGCCGGCACCGTGACCGTCATCATCGGGCCGTCCGGTTCGGGCAAGTCCACACTGCTGCGGGTGTTGAACCACCTGGAGCGGCCGGACCGCGGGCTCGTCCATGTCGACGGTGAGCTCGTCGGATATCGGCGCCTCGGCAACCGGCTGCGCGAGCTGCGCCACCGCGAGGTGCGCAGGCAGCGCACCAACATCGGGTTCGTTTTCCAGAACTTCCACCTGTTCCCCCACCTGACCGTGCTGCAGAACGTGATGATCGCGCCGCTGACGGCCCAGCGCCGGCCCGAGCCCGAGGCCCGCCGGACCGCGTTGGAGCTGCTGGGCCAGGTGGGGTTGAGGGACAAGCTGCAGGCGTACCCCCGACAGCTGTCCGGCGGGCAGCAGCAACGCGTCGCCATCGCCCGCGCGCTGGCGCTGCGGCCGAAGGTGGTGCTGTTCGACGAGCCCACGTCCGCCCTCGATCCCGAGCTCGTGGGCGAGGTGCTGGAGACGATCCGGAACCTGGCCGGATCCGGTACGACGATGGTCCTCGTCAGCCACGAGATGGCGTTCGCCCGCGAGGTGGCCGACACCGTCGTCTTCCTCGACGAAGGGCGCGTGGTCGAGCAGGGGCCGCCCGAGGCCGTACTCACGCGGCCTGAGCACCCGCGCACGCGCGCCTTCCTCAGCAAGGTCCTCTGACGCCGCGACCGCGCGTCGGTCGACGGCATCAACAACATCACCGAAGGGGAGCTATGTCTCTACCGTTACGTCACGCGCGTGCGCTCCTGGTGGCCGGATGCCTGACGCTCGCGCTCAGCACCACCGCCTGCGCGGACCCGAAGGACCCGACCCCGACCCCGGCCGCAAGTGGCGCCTCGGTGGCCGCCGGCAACCACACCGACCGCGTCCGGGCCCAGAAGGTCGACTCCGTGGCCGCCCGGGTGCCCGCGCCGGTGCGGGACCGCGGCGAGCTTCGGGTGGTGACCATCAGCAACGGGGTGCCGCCGCTCGCGTTCATGGCCGACGACAACAAGACGGTTTCCGGTGCCGAGATCGACATCGCCCAGCTCGTCGCCGACGTCCTGGGACTGCGGATCGCCGTCGAGCAGTCGTCGTGGGAGAACCTGTTCCTCGCCGTGAAGTCGGGCAAGTACGACGCGGCCTTCTCCAACATCACCGTGACCGCACAGCGCGGTCAGCTCTACGACTTCGCGACGTACCGCACGGACAGCCTCGCCTGGGAGGTCGCCGCCGACAGTAAGGTGACCGCCATCCAGAAGCCGGCGGACATCGCCGGCCTCACCGTCGGTGTGGGATCCGGGTCGACCCAGGAGAAGATCCTGCTCGACTGGGTATCGCAGGTGAAGACCGCGGGGCTGCCCGAGGCGAAGATCCAGTATTACCAGAGCCAGGCGGACTACTGGCTGGCGCTCAAGTCCGGCCGGATCCAGGCGTTCTTCGGCCCGCACTCGCTGTCGGCCTACCACGTCCTCGTGGCGAAGGAGACCAAGCTCGTCGGGGTGTACGAGGGAACGTCACGCGGCCACATCGGCGCGATGACGACCAAGGGCAGCGGACTGGCCGACGCGATCGCGGCAGCGCTGAACGAGCTGATCGCCAACGGCAAGTACGCCGAAGTGCTCAAGCGGTGGGGTCTGGAGCACGAGGCGGTGTCGAAGTCCGAGGCGAACCTCTTCCCGAGCGCCTCACCTTCCAGCTGAACACACTGAAGCGGTCGCGCTCACCGGCTGGGGTTTCGGGGACGCGGCCGCGTACCTCACTGCGACGACCGCCGCGCCCGCCGTGACGCTACGGTCCCTGTCCGCGAGGACAGGGACCGTTTGTCACGTCAGCGGGGACGCCGTTCGCCCGCGGTCACGGCGAAGGGCAGGCGATTCTCCGGCGGCGCCAGCGGACACGTGGCGAAGGCGGTGAACGCCGCGGGCGGGTTGGTCGCCCGGTTGAAGTCCACCACCACGTCCGTCGACCCGACGGGAGCCGGGATGACGAGCGCGCGCGAGCCGGCGTTCGTGCTGACACCGCTCGTCGCATCGGTGAACAGCACGACCAGGTTGGGGCCGCCGGCGAAGGCCAGCAGCTCGACCGGGTGGGAGGCCACGACGCAGCGGACGGTGCCGAGCGCGGTGGCCGGGTGCGCCAGACCGGCGACGACCGCCAGGACGGTGGTGTCCCGCGGGGCGTCGAACGGCACGAAGGTCCCGTCGAGCTGCCACGCTGGATCGAAGTCGTAGGTGGGCACGCCGGTGAACCCGAGGCGTGTCGGCGACTGCGGATCACGCACCCGCACCGCCCAGCCGATGTTGTGCCGCATCAACTCGATCCTCCGGTCCGCGACGGTCCACGGTCTCGAGGCGTCCACGATCCGGCTCTCCCCGACGACCGGCTCCCCGTCGCGGGTCAACCCGTCGGCAGCCGTGGCCGAGAGCGTGACCGCGCCGGCGGTGGCCGACCAGGTGCCGGGGGTTTCCGGGAAGCGTCGCGGTGTGTCGTCGAGCCAGTGCAGCGCCACCGGACTGAGCCAGCCGTAGGGCTCCTGGAGGCTGCGGTCACGCTCGGCACGCCACTGCTGCCACCGCACGAACGCCGTGTCGACCTGGGGCGCGCGCTCGTCAGGCGCGCAGGAGACGGGCACCGGGCCATCCTGATCAATGGGACTCACGTGGGTCGTACCTTTCCCGTGTTGCCATGGGGCGCCGAAGGGTCGTCTCACTGTTCCAGGCTCCGCCATATTCCGGCTCGAATCCGGGTCGACGTGCTCGCGCTCCCCGTGACGCGTGACGGCCGCGCCCGGTGGTCCGGGCGCGGCCGTCGTCTGCTGGTGCTCTTCGGTGAGCGCTACTTGCGCACGTAGAGACGGATGTCGTCGACCGAGGCGTCGCCCTCGCCGACATTCGTGTACGGCTGGCCGATCACGAAGTAGTCGGGGTATTCAGAGCCGGCCGGCCACATGTTGTTCCACGTGCGGCTGCCGTAGGGGCCGCGGACCGTCGCGGAGCTGTTGAAGCGGCCGTCGTACTCGTCGCCGGGCACGTTGTAGTGGAAGATCGGCACGTTCTGGGAGATCGTGCCGTTGTCGTTGCGGTCCGTGTCGATGAAGTTGCGGTGGTAGCGGTACGTCGTCTGGCCGACGTGCTTGAAGTTGCCACTGGCCTCGATCGCGTAGCCGGTCTCGTCGCGCTCGATCGCGAACTGGTAGTCCTGGAACGGCATCAGCTCGGGGATCATCTCGGCGGCCGAGATCTGGTTGCCGGCGACCGGCAGTTCGTCGCAGTCGGAGACGAACGTCTGCCGCTGGCTCTGGGGGCCGTTGAAGAACAGCATGTTGACGGTCGTGCGGTTGCTCTCGTTCCACGGGTAGTACTCGCCCGTGGCGGAGTTGCAGACCCTCTGGCGGGTGCTGTCGCGGCTCGGTGCCGGGCTGAACTGGTCGATCAGCACCTTGCGATGCCGGTGGTAGCTGCCGAGGTTGCGCGGCATCGGCTTGAAATCGACGATCGACAACATGTGGAACGAGTTGTAGGAGTGCTGGCTGCCGTTGACGGCCGTGTCCGTCTCGCACGGATCGGACGGCACGATCGGGTCATTCGTCGACAGCGGCCACGGGAAGAACGTCTTGCAGACGTCGGTCTTGTAGCCGTTGAACTTGCCGTCGTAGGACAGCGAGCCGTTGCGCTCGCCGCCGTAGTTGAGCGTCTTGAGCTTGAACTCGATCCGGTAGTAGCGCGGCAGCGGCTCGGTGGAACGGATGAGCGCGCCGCCGGTGTGCTTGGGCGTGGAGATCGCCCCGACTCTGCCCGCACCGGCAACCGTTGCGTTGGTGATCGACGGGCGGTCCGCGACATTGTTGAAGCTGTCGTCGACGCGGCCGCCGCTGTCACGCGCCGACAGTGACGACGTCAGCCAGCCGTTGTGCCCGAACTGGGTCTCCTTGCGCATGGTCTTGAACGTGCCCATCGCGGCGTCGAAGTTCGGCCCCCAGCGCAGCCGGTACTCGTCGCCGTTGTCGTCGTTGAGGTCGTCGATGGGGTCGCTGTAGTCGTCGACGAACCACTCACCGCCCTCAGGGATCGGCTTGCCGAAGTTCTCGACGTACTTGAGCTGCCAGCCCGGGCGCCCGGTGGCATCGCCGGCCCCCGGGTCCTTGCCTGCGCCGACCGCGGGCGCCGCGCCGACCAGCGAACCGAGCAGCGCCGCGACGGCGAGCGTCGTGGTCGCACGCCTGATGCGTTGTGCCTTGAGGGATCTCATGAGCGGTGGACTTCCTCTCTGCCCGAGTGCCTCGGGCACCCTCTAGCACCGTTCACTATGATGAACGGCGATCAAGAATGTGTATATCTACTAGACCGGCGGACCTCACGGATGTCAAGGCTTGCGTGCGAAAGCCCAGCCCCTGGGCGGCTCACGTTGGGTCTGGCCAGGACGAACGATCGAATCGATGGCATGCCGCCGTGGACTGGCGAGTGCCGGATTCGTCGACCCGTTCGAGTAGCTCGATCGACCGGTCGAGCCACCCGGGCCGCGCGCGTCCGGCCGGGTGCGTGCGTGGCCACGGGCGCCACGTGGCGTCGAAGAGGCCGGTGCGCGGCGTTCTGAAACCTCGCTGTAACGCTCTTGACATCGATCAAGCAGCGTTGCAGAGTTGATCGCATCCTTCGCATATTCCGAATTGGATTCGAGTAACTCGAATGAAGAGTGGTAGGAAGTCCCACAGTGTCGCGAAGGCGTTCGAGCTGATCAACGTCATCGCCGAGCAAGGGCCGGAGGGTGTCGGTTTGCAAGAGCTGGCTGCCCGGGCTGAAGTCGTGGCGAGCACGGCGCACCGCTACCTGACGTCGCTGATCGAGCTTGGCATCGTGGAGCGCGACGCCACCGGCACCGGCAGGTACCGTCTCGGGATCGGCCTTGTCACCTTGGCCGGCCGATACCTCGAAGAGGATGTGCTGCGCAAGGCCGCACATCCCTACCTCGTCAAGCTCGCCGAAATCAGCGGGGAGACCGCTCACCTCGGAGTGCCGCTGGGCGGGCGGCTGGTGTACGTCGACAAAGTCGAAAGCGCCAAGTCGGTCCGTCTGGTGTCGCACATCGGCAGCCAAGCCCCGATGCACTGCACCTCTATGGGCAAGGCCCTGCTCTCCCTCGCGAGCCCCGACGAGCAGCGAAAGTTCGTCGCGGGGCCGCTCGAGCGCCACACGCCGAAGACGCTGGTCGGCGCCGACCTGCTCGCCGAGCTGGAGCTCGTCCGGTCGCAGGGCTTCGCCCTGGACGACGAGGCGAACGAGGAAGGCGTGCGCTGCATCGGCGTTCCACTCGTGAACAAAGCCGGGACCGCGGTCGGCGCCATCAGTATTTCCGCGCCGGCCAACCGGTTCAGCGTCGAGGACTGCCGCCGGCTTGCTCCCTCAGCTATTGCGTACGCGGCCGAGATCAGCGCTCGGATCGGCTACGCGGGTAGTCCCTTCACCGTCTCAGCGGGATAGCAGCAACGTGGCCGGACCGAACACGAAAAGGAACGAATCGATGTCAGAGAGCCCTTCCTGGATCGACGTCAGCAACCCTGGCACCGGCGAACTGCTCGGCCAGGTGCCTGACCTGTCCGAGGAACAGGTCATTGCGGTCGTTGCGAATGCCGGGACCGGACAGCGCGCGGTCGCCGCGATGCCCGCCCACGCCCGAGCGGAACTCCTGCTCGACGTCGCGAGCCGGATCGAAGCCGCCCGGGATGACCTCGCCCGCCTGCTCGCGGCCGAGAACGGCAAACCGCTGGCGCAGACGCAGGGAGAGGTCGATGCGGCCATCCGCATCTTCCGCGGCTGTGCCGCCGAAGCGACCAGGATCTTCGGCCGGCAGATCCCGCTGGACGCCGTACCGGGTCTTGAGGCTCACCTCGCGGTCACCGTCCGCGAGCCGCTCGGCGTCGTCGCCGCGATCGTCCCCTTCAACTACCCCGTCGAGCTGTACGCGCACAAGGCCGCGGCAGCCATCGCGGCCGGCAACGCCGTGGTCGTCCAGCCGCCGGCGCGCTGCCCGCTGTCCCTCGTACGGATCGACGAGATGTTCGCGGCGGCCGGCGCACCGCGCTATGCGCACCAGCTCGTCACCGGCGGTGTGCGCGTCTCGCAGCTGCTGGCCGAGCTTCCCGGGATCGCTGCCGTGAGCCTGACCGGCAGCACAACGGCGGGACGGGAGATCGCCCGCCGCGGCGCCGCCACCTTCAAGAAGGTACTGCTGGAGCTCGGCGGCAACGACGCGCTGATCGTCTGCGACGACGCCGATGTGGACAAGGCTGCCGAGGCGGTGGTACTCGGCCGCCTCGCCCGCGGCAACGGCCAGATCTGCTGCGCGGTCAAGCGGGTGTACGTCCACGAGGCAGTCCACGACCGCTTCGTGGACTCGCTCCTCGCCCAGACCGCCAAGCTCTCGGTCGGCGACCAGCTCCTGCCCTCGACGGACGTCGGGCCGTTGATCGCGCAGAGCGCGGCGGTCGCTGTCGAGGCCGCGGTCGGCCGACTGGTTGCGGACGGCGCCACGCTCGCCGCGGGCGGGTCGCGTGACGGCGCCTTCTTCACCCCCACGGTCCTCGTCGACGTCCCCGCGCAGAGCCCGGCGCTCGCGGAGGAGATCTTCGGCCCTGTGGCGCCGGTCGCCCGCTTCTCCGACGTCGCCGACGCGGTCCGGATGGCCAACGAGTCCCCGTACGGACTGCAGGCGGCGGTCTTCACCAGCGACATCACCCGCGCCTTCCAGGTCGCCAAGCGGCTCGACGTCGGCGGCGTCGTCATCAACGGCTCCACCGCGCTGCGCGCGGAGAACCTGCCCTTCGGCGGTACCAAGGAGACCGGTGGCTACCGCGAAGGGATCCACGAGACCGTCACCGACCTGACCCGGCAGAAGACGATGGTCGTGATGGGGGCGTTCACGTGACGCTCGAGGTGCGTGCCGTCCGCAAGGCGTACGGCAGCGTCGAAGTGCTCCACGGGGTGGATCTCGCCGGTAGCGGCGGCGACGTGGTCGCCGTCGTCGGGGCCAACGGCGCCGGCAAGTCCACCCTCATCAAGATCCTTTCCGGGGCCGAGTCGCTGGATTCCGGCGAGCTGTGGCTGGACGGCCAGCGGCTGGCCCTCCGTAGCCCGCACGACGCCCAGGCCGCCGGTATCCGGACGGTCTACCAGGAGCTCACGCTGATCTCCGGGCTCTCGGTGACCGAGAACCTGCTGCTGGGCCGGATGCCCCGCAGGGCCGGCCTGATCGACTGGACCGAGGCACACCGCCGGGCAAGAGGGCTGCTCGACGAGGCCGGGTTCAGCGGTATCGACCCGGCCACCCTGGCAGGTGACCTGACGGTCGCCCGCCAGCAGATGGTCGAGATCGCCAAGGCGTTGGCGTCGGAGCCGCGCGTGCTCGTCCTCGACGAACCGTCGGCGGTGCTTGCCGGCAGCGACCTCGACGCGCTCTTCGCCCTCATCCGCCGGCTGCAGGAGCGCAACGTCCTGATCATCTACGTCTCGCACCGGCTCGCCGAGGTGACCGAGCTGGCGACATCGATCGTCGTGATCCGCGACGGCACGGTCGTCAAGACGACGGAACCGGCCCGCACAAGCGAAGACGAACTCATCACGCTCATGGCGGGCCGCAAGCTCGAGCGCATCTACCCGGACGCGCGACCGGAGCCGGGCGGGGAACTGCTGGCGGTGCGGGGGCTGAGCCGGCCCGGCGAGTTCGAGGACGTGAGCTTCACGCTCCGCGCCGGCGAGATCGTCGGCATGTTCGGGCTGGTCGGCGCCGGCCGTAGCGAGCTCGCCCGGTGCCTGTTCGGCGACACCCGCGTCGCTTCGGGGACAGTGTGCCTCGACGGCGCGCCGGTCCGCTTCGACCGGCCCGCGGCCGCGATCTCGGCCGGGCTGGCGCTCGTGACCGAGGACCGCAAGCGCACCGGGATGGTCGCGTCGATGAGCGTGCGGGACAACATCGCGCTGGCCACCCTGCAAGCGCGAAAGCGTGGCCCGCTGATCGACAGGCGCCGCCAGAAGGCGACCGTCAACGACATGATCGCCAAGTTCGACATCCGCCCCGGTGACTGCGCCGCGCTGCCGATCGCCACGCTCAGCGGCGGGAACCAGCAGAAGAGCATCCTCGCCAAGTGGCTGCTGGCCGGGCCACGCGTGCTCATCCTCGATGAGCCGACCCGTGGCGTCGACATGGCAACCCGGGTGGACATCTACCGGACCATCGACACGCTGGCCCGGTCCGGGCATGCCGTACTGCTCATCTCCTCGGATCTGGCCGAGGTGATCGGTGCGACGGACCGAGTCCTCGTCATGCGCAACGGGCGGATATCCGGCGAGATCCGATCTGACGTAGCGACCGAGGACCAGGTCCTCGGCTATTCGATTCGAGAGGCAGCATGACGTCGAGGCGCTTGACCAAGCCCGCCGAGGCGACGGCCACATCGTCGTCCCGGGGCCTGCGTTTCATTGGTGGTCGTCCCATCACCCCAATGGGCGTATTGGTCTTCCTGCTGGTGGTCCTGGTCGCCGTCATGGCGCTGTCGACCGACGGCTTCCTGTCCGAGCGCAACCTCACCAACCTGCTCAAGCAGATGGTGACCACCGGGCTTCTGGCCTTCGGCATGCTCGTCGTCATCCTCACCGGCGGGATCGACCTCTCGGTCGGATCGGTGGTGGCGTTCACCGGCATTGTGAGCGCCGGACTCATCGCCGACCTGCCGATTCCCGTCGCCATGGCGGTCGCGATCGCCGCCGGCATAGGTTTCGGCCTCATCAACGGCATGCTCATCGCCGGCTTCAACCTCGCACCGTTCGTGGTGACACTCGCGGCGCTGACGACGATCCGAGGCCTCGCGTTCGTCTACTCCGAAGTACCGATCGCCCCCAGTGACCCGGGATTCTTCAGCTTGGGCACGGCGATGCTGGGTCCGATCCCGCTGACCACAGTGATCATGTTCGCGGTCTTCATCGCGGGCGGCATCTTCTTGAGCCAGACGCCGGCCGGCCGCGCGATCTATGCGATCGGCGGGAACGCCGAGACTGTCCGGCTCGCCGGGATCAGCGTACGCAAGCACGTCGTCCTCGCATACGGGATCAGCGGTGCCTGCGCCGGGCTGGCCGGAGTGATCCTCGCCAGCCGGGTCGGGATCGCCCAGCCGAGCGTCGGCGTTGCCTTCGAACTCGACGCCATCGCCGCCTGCGTGATCGGCGGTGCCAGCCTGGCCGGTGGACGCGGCTCGGTGAAAGCGGCGTTCGGCGGAGTCGTCGTGCTCGCACTCATCAACAACCTGCTCAACCTGCACGGGGTGCAGAGCTACTGGCAGCAGGTCCTCAAGGGATTGATCATCGTGGCGGTCATCCTCGTCCAGCGGCGCTCCCAGCGTCGCCGGGCCTGAGTCCGCATCACGGCCAACACATTTAGGAGAAGGAATGCGACTCGGCAACATCGGCGCCCTGTTGTTAGTGGGAACCCTGGGCCTCGGGCTCGCGGCGTGTAGTTCGGACAACGACGGCAGCAGCGGCGACGGCAAGAGCAAGAGCCGCACTGTCGGCGTCGCCAACTTCACCCTCGGCGGCCCGTACTTCAACGGCATGGACCGGGCGATCAAGGCGCAGGCGGAGGGGAAGGGCGTCAAGGTCATCAGCACCGACGCCAACGGCGACGCCGCGAAGCTCGCCGCCAACGTCGAGGACCTGATCAGCCGGAAAGTCGATGCGGTGATCATCTCCGGTGGCCCGCTCGAGTCGGCGCCCGCTGCCCTCAACTCACTGAAGGCGGCCAAGATCCCGGTGATCCTCGTCGACCGCAAGTTCCAGACCGGCGAGTACACCAGCTGGATCGGCCCGGACAACCAGCGGATCGGGGTGCAGGACGGCGAGTTCCTCGCCCAGCAGCTGCCCCAGGGCGGCAAGGTCGCCATCATCAAGGGCGGCCCGGCCGACAACAGCATCGGTCTGGCCCGTACCAACGGCCTGAAGTCCGCGCTCGGCAAGGATTCGAAGTTCACGCTCGTCGAGGCGCCCGACTTCGGCAACTGGGGCTCCGACGGCGGGCTGTCCGTGACGGAGAGCCTGCTCGCCTCGCACAAGGATCTGAAGGCCGTGTTCTGCGAGAACGACGCGATGTGCCTCGGCGCCCAGCGCGCCATCGCCAACGCGAACCTGAGCAGCCAGATCATCATCGCCGGTGTCGACGGCCAGCTCGAGGCGCTGCAGGAGATCGCCAAGGGCGGGAACTACGTCGTCACCGGGCTGAACAGCGCCGACCAGATCGGCCGCCTCGGGCTCGACCGGGCGATCGAGGTGCTCGACGGCAAGAGCGTGGAGAAGGACACGGTTGTCGACTCTCCGCAGATCACCAAGAAGAACGCGCAGGAGTTCATCGACAAGAGCAAGTCCTGAGCCGGGCACGGTGACCGGCGCAGCAGTCACTGCGCCGGTCACCGTGCGGCGTCTGCACGCGACGAGTCGGCAGCAGGCGCCTGAAATCCGAGGTTGCACAACCACTGGCAGCGTAGCCAGCAAGTAAGGAGATGCAGTGTATAGAAGACGGAGACTGAGGGCGCGCCTCGCCGGCCTGGTCATCGGAGCCGTAGCCATTTCGGCAGTGGGCGTCCCGGCAAACGCAGGCGCGGCGGTGAGTTACGCTACGGCCTCGGGCGCGCAGGGCAAGAACGAGTCGCAGGGGAACCGGGCACGCCTCCTCGTAACCGGCGTACGGGCCCTCGACACCAAGTCGTTCGAGATCACCTTCAACAACGACCTCACCGAGCAGATCCGTCAGTTCGTCACCGGAAACCCGAGCTACCTCACGGAGTACATCCGGGTCTCGGGCGGGACGGCGGGGCAACCGGACGGGGCGCTCGACGGCGGCCCGCTCAACAGGATCAGCGGCACCCGTCTCTTCGTGGTCGACGGGGACACGAGCTCGCTGCGCGTGCTGCTGGGCGCGGGTGCGAGCCTGGGCGATTCGCGCTACCAGCTCTGGTTCGACGGCAAGGGTCGCGACCTGGCCGACGATCTGCTCATCGCGGGCGCCAACGGCTCGACCCTGCGCGGGACCACGACCACCCCGCGGGACCTGCGCGGCACGACCCGGCCGGCGGAGAAGGCCTCGATCGCCTCGGCGACGGCCACCGACTCACGTTCGGTCCGCATCGCCTTCACGAACCCGGTCTACGCCGGCATGCCCGCTTCGCGGTACACCGGCACCGGCATCACGGTCACCCGTCCGGACGGCACCACGGTCCGTCCGGCGTACGTCCAGAAGGTGGGCGGCACCAACACCGCCTGGGACCTGACGTTCTCCGAGGATCTCGGCGCGGGATCGCACGCGGTCACGATCAACGGAGCGCAGCACGCGTTGACCACGTCGATCGGCAACCTGGCGAACACGGACGTCGTGTCCGCGTCATTCGAAGGCGCAACCAAGCAGCGTAGCGCGCCGCGGGTCACCGACATCACGGTCAGCGACGAGCGGGAGACGATCGTCGTCTCCTTCGACCGCAAGATCGCCGCGGTCAACGGCGGGAACGAGAACGTACCGCTGGCCGAGACGCCAGGCGGCACCGGCGGCACGACACTCACCCGTAGCCAGCTGCTCGCCGCGGTCGATCTGTCGGGCGTGCTCGAAGGTGCCGGGGACGGCGCCGCGACGCTCGCGCAGAACCTGGAGAAGGTGGCGGCATACGCCCCGGACCTGCACACGCTCGTCATCAAGGTCGAGAAGGGCACCCGGCTGAAGGCGGGCACGCACGGCTCGGTCACCGTCCAGGCGGGTGCCGTCACCGATCTGGCCGGCGTCGGCAACGCCCGCGCGACGGTCGACTTCAAGGTGCCGAACTCCAAGCCGCAGAAGACCTCGTATGACCCGAACGCCGCTGAGTACCTCCGCGTCGACCGGGACGCGAGCGTGACCTTCCGGCACAACGCGTTCGAGTTCACCAACGCGCCGAGTGACCTCTCGGTCCGGCGGGAAAACGTCGAGAACCGGCTGGTGAACGAGAAGATCGACGCGATCCGGGTCGAGAACAAGTACATCGAGGCGACGTTCGTCCCAGGCTACGGCGGCCGCCTGCTGTCGTTGATCTACAAGCCGACGGGGAACGATCTGCTGTACACCAACCCGACCGGCACGCCGTACGGCTTCAACAACAACCCGGTCGGGCGCCCCGGCACCAGCCCCTTCTACCACAACTGGCTCATGGTCTGGGGCGGCATCTTCCCGACGCTGACCGAGGCGGAGCACGGCAAGTACTGGTTCCTGCCGTGGGACTACTCGATCAGCGAGACCGCCGACGCGGTCTCGATCACGATGACCAACAAGGACACCGCCCACTACGCCGACCGGCCGTCGCGTTACGTGTACGGCCCGACCAAGCTCGAGACGGCGGTGACCTACACGGTCGGCAAGACGACGCCGAGCGTGGACATGTCGGTCGCGATCCACAACCCCGGCACCCAGACCGTCTCGTACGAGTACTGGACCTGCACCACGCTCGCGCCGGGTGCCGCTTCCAACCAGGGCTCGCCGACGATGGAGATCGTCTCGCCGGTCAGTGTCATTCAACGCGATTCCGCGTACACCTGGATGGCGAATGTGGAGAAGCCGGCCAACCCGGCGACGCCGAACGACCGCTACCTGGTCCTCGACAAGCTCAACAAGATGGTCAACTGGCGTGGTGACGGCATCGCGTACGGCCAGGGCCTGGCGCAGAACCCGCAGGGCAACTGGTGGGGCGTCATCAACCAGGAGAACGGCGAGGGTGTCGTGCGGGTCGGCGACAACAAGGTGACGCCGGGCATGAAGTTCTGGGAGTGGGGCTTCAACTCCTCGTTCGACACGAACATCTACCGCAACGGCAGCTCGGCGCGTCCGTACATCGAGCTCTGGGCGGGCACCTCGGACCGGTTCTTCCAGGCGGCGAAGATCGCCCCGGGCGCCACCACCTCGTGGACGGAGACCTTCCTGCCGACGATGGACCTGGCCGGCGTCACCAACGCGACCAAGGCTGGTGCCGCCGAGGTGGCCTTCCAGCGTGCCGAGGGCAAACTGACGGTCCGCGGTGACGTTTTCGCCACGCACATCGGCGAGAACCTGCGGGTGGAACTCGTAGACAAGGCGACGGGCCGAACCCTCGCCGGCAAGTCGTTCACCGCGACCGCAGACCAGTCCGCCGACCTCTCCGCGGAGGTGGCCGACGGTGCGACGGTCCAGCTCGTGCTGACCGACCGGGCCGGCAACGTGCTGCTGCAGGCCGAGAAGTCGGCGGTAGGCGCGTAACGTCGCAGTCAGGCAGATGCAGTGTTGGGGCGGCGTCCACGGGGCGCCGCCCCAACACCGTGCCGGGCCGCAGTCACAACCCGGTGAATACGCAGAGCACGATCCGAACCCGAGGTTGCACAACCCAAGAAATGGAGCAGGCAATGCGCGCCGCCAACGATACCGGGTCGGCCCGGGCGCGCGCGGTCGACATAGTTTCCCGCTGCGCGGGACCGGTCGACCACCCGCCGGCAGGAGCTGGCCGCCTCAGGCCGTGGACAGCAGGGCACCCGCGGCCTTGACCTGGTCGACGGCCCGGCGCAGCGCGGCCACGATCTGTTCCTCGCTGTCCGCGCCGAGCCGGGCCACCGGCACGGACAGGCTGATCGCGTCGGTCGCCGGTGACTGCAACGGCACGGCCATCGCGAAGCAGACGATGCCTTCGGTGTTCTCCTCGCGATCCACGGCGTAGCCGCGCGCCCGGACGGTGCTGAGCTCGGCGCGCAGCGCGTCCCGGGTGGTGATGGTGTGCGCGGTCAGAGCCTGCAGCGGCCAGGCCTGGAGTTCGTTGAGGGCGTCGTCGGGGCGGTCGGCGAGCAGTACCTTGCCCAGCGCGGTGGCGTGGGCCGGCAGCTTCCGGCCGATCGCGCTATAGAGCCGCAAGGGGTGTACCGACTCGCGTTTGGCCAGATAGACGACGTGCGCGCCGTCGAGGCGGCCGAGGTGGACCGTTTCCCCGAACTGCTGCGACAGGTCGTCGAGCACCCCGCCCAACAGGCCCACGGTGTCGTCCGTGATGAGGTAGGCGGCGCCGACCTGAAGCGCGCGGACGCCCAGCCCGAATCGGGTTCCGGTGTCGTCGCTTTCCACCCAGCCGCGTTTGGCCATCGTCCGAAGAATGCCGTGCAGACTGCTCTTCGGGATGTCCAGGGCGCGGGACAGGTCGACCAAAGAACGCCGGTGGGGCGAGGCGGCCAGCGCCTCAAGTACGTCCAACGTCCGGCTGGCGGACTTCACCGGTTGGAACGGTTCGGGTGACGGCATGACGGTTACCTTAGATGATTGATGCCTTGAAGATTCACTGGTCATAGGCGCCGTCGGTCCCGTTGTGCCAGATCACGGCGGTCAGGGCGAGGAGTCGCTGCGCGACGCGGACGAGACCCCGGCGAGGGTGCATCCCCGGGGTTGACACCGTGACCAACACCGATATAGTCATGTATGTGACTGATGTTCAGTATCATGAACAGGTGAGTGTTGCGTCCGCCATCGGCACGAGCCGCCTCCTCCCGGTCGTCGTACTCGACGACGCCCGCGATGCGGATCCACTCGCCGCCGCCCTCGTCCAGGGCGGCCTGCACAGCGTCGAGGTGACCTTCCGAACCGACGCCGCGGTCGACGCCATCCGCGTCATGTCCGGGCACCCGGAGGTGCTCGTCGGCGCGGGCACCGTGCTGACCCCGGCCCAGGTCGACCAGGCCGTCGAGGCCGGCGCGCGGTTCATCGTCAGCCCCGGTTTCGGGCCCGCCGTCGTACGGCACTGCCAGCAGCTCGGTGTCCCGGTATTCCCCGGAGCGGCCACCGCCACCGAGATCCAGATGGCGCTCGATGCGGGCCTGGACACGGTCAAGTTCTTCCCGGCCGAGCAGCTCGGCGGCATCGGCATGATCAAGTCGCTCGCCGCACCGTTCCGCTCGCTGCGGTTCATCCCGACCGGCGGAGTCAACACCCACAACCTCGCCGACTACCTCTCCCATCCCGCGGTCCTGGCGGTCGGCGGCACCTGGATGGTCGCCCCCGACCTGATCGCCGCCCGACGCTGGGACGAGGTCACAGCCCGTACCGCGGCGGCCGTTGCCGCCGCCCGTCCCACAGGGGAGGCGTGACCGATGGTCCAGATCCGTCCTGCCAGCGAGTGCCGATACGACCTGGTGTCGCTCGGCGAAATCATGCTGCGCCTCGACCCGGGCGAGCGCCGAGTTCGCACGGCTCGAAGCTTCCAGGTTTGGGAAGGCGGCGGCGAGTACAACGTGGCCCGCGGCCTGCGCCGCTGTTTCGGCCTGCGCACCGCCGTCGTCACGGCCTTGGCCGACAACGAGGTGGGCCGACTGATCGAGGACCTGGTCCTGCAGGGCGGCGTTGACACGTCACTGGTGCAATGGGTGCCCTACGACGGGACCGGGCGCGCCGTCCGCAACGGGCTCAACTTCACCGAGCGGGGGTTCGGCGTACGCGGCGCCGTCGGCACCTCCGACCGCGGCCACACTGCCGCCAGCCAACTGCGCCCCGACGACGTCGACTGGGACCACCTCTTCGGCACGCTCGGGGTGCGCTGGCTGCACACCGGAGGCATCTACGCCGCGCTGTCCGAGACCACCCCGGACACCATGGAGGCGGCCATGGCAGCCGCGTCTCGGCACGGCACCGTCATCTCGTACGACCTCAACTACCGCCCCAGCCTCTGGAAGGCGCTCGGCGGGCAGCGCCGCGCGCAGGAGGTCAACCGCCGATTGGCCCGCTACGTCGACGTGATGATCGGCAACGAAGAGGACTTCACCGCCTCGCTGGGCTTCGAGGTGCCCGGCACCGACGCCTCGCTGTCCCACCTGGAGGTCGACAACTTCAAGCGGATGATCGAGGCGGTCACGAACGAGTACGACAACTTCGCGGTCGTGGCCACCACCCTGCGTACCGTCCACACGGCCACGGTCAACGACTGGGGCGCGATCGCCTGGTCCGCCGATACCGGCTTCGCCGAAGCGACCCACCGGCCCGGACTGGAAATCCTCGACCGCGTCGGCGGCGGCGACAGCTTCGCCTCAGGACTGATCTACGGACTGCTGGAAACGGATGGCCTCGCCACCGCGGTGGAATACGGAGCCGCGCACGGCGCCCTCGCGATGACCACGCCCGGTGACACCTCAATGGCCAGCCTGAAGGAAGTCGAGGCCCTCGTGCGCGGCGCCGGCGCCCGCGTCCAACGGTGACGACCTCGTCACCCGAGCGGGCGTGCTGTTCGTTGTAGACGCATACCCGGGCAGGCGGGTGTCCGGCCACCCGGTTGATCAGGCGACCGATCCACGCCGGGCGGTACGGTGGGGTATGACCAGCGAATCCCTGGCGGCTCGACAGCGTCGACGCGAGCAACTGCGCGACTTTCTGCGTACCCGCCGGGCACGGCTCACCCCCGGTGACGTCGGCATGGCGGCGGTAGGCCGGCGCCGGACGCCGGGCCTGCGGCGTGAGGAGGTCGCCGTCCTGGCCGGGGTCGGCGTGTCCTGGTACACCTGGCTCGAACAGGGCCGCGACATCAACGTCTCGGCCGAGGTGCTCGACGCGATCGGCCGGACGCTGCGGCTGACCGAGCCGGAGCGTGCGCACCTATATGTGCTGGCCGGGCTCAACCCGCCCCGGGCCGGCGGGGCGCACGGTGCCAGCGTTACCCCGGAGCTGCGACACCTGCTCGACGCGTGGACGCCACGCCCCGGGGTGCTGCGGGACCGGTACTGGAATCTGCTCGCGGTCAACGAGGCGGCGCGGACGGTGTTCGGTTACGCCGACACCGACCACAACTGCCTGATCACGTTCTTCACCAATGCCCGATACCGTGGCATGCACGTCCATTGGGCGTCGGTTGCGCCGTCTGTCGTCGCCGCCTTCCGCGCCGACGCGGCACATTTTCCCGACGATCCGGAGTACGGCCGGGTGGTCGACGATCTCCGCGCGGCCAGCCCCGAGTTCAGCGAGCTGTGGGCCCGGCACGAGGTGGGCGTCCCGGTCCAGGTGGTGAAGGCGGTGCACCACCCCGAGGCCGGCGATCTGTTCTTCGACACGACGACCCTGGCAGTGGTCGACCGCCCGGACTGGTATCTGGAACTGTCCAACCCACGGCCCGCCACCGGAACCGGCGAACGGCTCGAACGACTGGCCCGCGTCCGGCTCGCCGCCTCGGCCTGATCGTCCGGCGAACCTGGTGGTGCCACTACCCGGATACCCGAGCCCTGTTCGTGTCAGGCGCCCAGCGACACGCTGGATCCCATGACCCACAGATTTTCCCGATTCGATGACAAGATCGCGCTCATCACCGGCGGTACGAGCGGCATGGGACTGGCCACCGCACGGAGGTTGCTGGCCGAAGGCGCACAGGTGGTCATCACAGGGCGGGACAAGACCCGGCTGGACGCCGCGGTCGCAGATCTGGACAGCGGCGACCGCGTCGTGGCCGTACGCGGAGACGTGGCGAACCTCACCGACCTCGATGCGCTGACCGCCGCGATCCGGGACCGGTACGGACGGCTGGATGTGCTTTTCGCCAACGCGGGCGTCGCCTCGTTCCAGCCGAACGGTGACATCACCGAGGCCGAGTTCGACCGCCTCGTGGACATCAACTTCAAGGGAGTCTTCTTCACCATCCAGAAGTCCCTCCCGCTACTCTCCGAACACGCGGCGATCGTGATCAACGCGTCCTGGACGGTGCACCGCGGCCTGCCCTGGGGCTCCCTCTACGCGGCGACCAAGGCGGCGGTGCACAACCTGGCGCACACCCTCGCGGCTGAACTGGGACCCAGGGGAGTACGGGTCAACTCCGTCAGCCCCGGCTATATCGCGACCCCGATGTTCCACGACGCCATCCCGGTCGAGGCGCAGCCCGGCGTCATCGCTCAGGTGGTCGCCGGTCGGTTCGGGACCTCCGAGGATGTCGCCGACGCGGTCGCCTTCCTCGCCTCCAGTGAAGCGTCCTACGTCAACGGACAGGATCTGATCATCGACGGCGGCCTGGTCTCCGCCATCCCGGGACCGACCGGGTAGCCACGGCTGCGGACGTGTGGGTGCGCCGATGTTGAGCCTGCCGGCCCGCGTCGGTGAGACCGACGCGGGCTGTGGGGCCTGTCTCCCGAGGCCGGGTACTCCGGAGCGAAGCCAGCGTGCCGAGCAGGATGAGGGCTGCCGCGATGAGCGCGCCCGTGCCGTAGGCCCATGCAGGGGTCGAGTTGTCCAGGACGACTCCGATCAGGGCGGAGGCGGCCGCCGCGCCCGCATTCACGGCGGTGTTGACCCAGGTGTGTGCCTCCATGCGCGTCTCGTCGCCGGTCAGGGCGTCGGCGACGAGGTAGCCGGACACCATCGCGGGGGCGAGCGCGAGCCCGGCGACGATGAGGCCGAGTGCGAGCAGGGCGACGGAGGGCAGTGCGGCGAGGGCGGCGCTGGCCGTGGTCATCGCGGCCGCCAGGCCGAGCAGGCGCGTGCGTGCCGATGAGCGCCAGGTGCGCGCGCCGTAGGCGAGGCCGCCGATGCCGCTGCCGAGCGCGAGAGCGCCGAGCAGGAGTCCGGCGAGCGTGTCGTCGGGGGCCACCTGTGCGGGGACGATGACGCCGATACTTCCCACCACGATGCCGGTCGAAGCCGTCAGGATGAGGGCGGGCACGAAACCCCGAACACCGAGCAACCGTGGTCGGGCCGCGCGCTGCGACGTGGGCGACGCACCCGGCGGCGGGCTGGTCGCCTTCGCGGTCATGAGGAAGCAGCCGACAAGCGCGAGCACGGCAGAGGTCACGAGGCCCGCCTGCGGGGCGGTAAGCGCCATGATGAGCCCGGCGACGACCGGCCCGAGGGTGTAGACAACCTCCTCGCTGACGGCATCCAGACTGTAGGCGCGAGCGACCTGGCCGGGGTCGGCGACCAGGAGCCTCCACCGCATCCGCATCGCCGCGCCCACGGGCGGAGCCGACAACCCTGCCGCCGCCGCGCAGGCGACCAGGACGAACTCCGTTGCTCCCAACGTGGCGCTCACGACAAGGGCGGCAACTCCAGTCACGTAGCCGAGCGCCAAGAGGCGAAGGCCGAACCGCTGCCCCCTGCGGTCCACGAGCCGGGCGCGCAACGGTGCGGCGATGACATTGGCGAGGCCCAGCGCTCCGCTCGCGAGCCCCGCCACCGCATACGAACCGGTGACGTGGGCGACCAGGACGACACAACTGAGTGTGACCGTGGCAAAGGACATGCGCCCCAGCGCCGAGGGGAGGAACACACGCCATGCGCCCGATGCGGCCAGGACAGCGAGGTAGGAGCGACCCATCACGGCTCCCTGACGCGGAACACCGCGAGCGAGGCCGCCAAGCGCACGCTGCCGTCGCCCGGCGGGCGCGCTCCGTCGTGCAGCAGTTTCCCCAACTCCCGTGCGAGTTCTACGGCGCGCTCGGCGGTGCCGGCGTCGACCCAACCTTCGAAGTCGGTGAAGACGGGCACCGATCCCGGGGCCGCATCGAGCGCACGCCGCGCCAGTTCCTGCCCCATGCCCTGCGCGAGCAGGCGGAAGTCCGTGTCCGTTCGCAAACGCTCACCGGATGCCGGGTTGTGACGGTACAACTTCGCCACCCCGCCCCGGATTCGCTCCTCTCCGGCCAACTCGACCAGACCGGCCTCGCGGAGCTTGCGCAGGTGAAAACTGACGTTCGCCGCGTTCTCGCCGAGGCGCCGGGCGATCTGCGATGCACTGAGCTGTTCGCCCGACAGCAGCGACAAGATCCGGAGCCGCAACGGATGGGCCACCGCGCGCAGGCCGAGCCCTTCACCATCAAACATATGTTTAAGGGTAGTCGATCGCGAGTTATGTACTTCGGGATACATAACCTGCTAGGTTGATGCGCATGGCCAGGCCGCGCATGTTCGATGAGACCGCTGTGCTCGATGCTGCCGCCGCACAGTTCCGGGTGCATGGCTTCGCCGACACCTCGACCGAGCGGTTGTGCGAGGCGGCCGGGGTTCGGCGCAGCAGCCTGTACAACACCTTCACCTCCAAGGACGAGCTGTTCGTGCGTGCCTTGGGGCGGTATACGGACTCGATCCGCGAACGCCAGACCGCGGTCCTCGCCGACTGCGACGTGGCCGGCGGTGACCGCATCCGCGCGCTCCTCGACCTGGTGATCGCCGAGGAGCGGGACGCTCGGAGCGAAGGCCGCGCAGCCGGTTGCATGGTCGTGCTCACCTTCATGAACCCCGACCTGCGCGAACGAGACGAACGGATCGCCCGCATTCTCGAGCACGACCTGCGCGAACGTCTCGCGCTTCTCGCGGGCGCCATCCGGGCCGGGCGCCTGGACGGCAGCATCGCGCCAGATGCCGACCCCGAACGCGGAGCGCTGGTCGTCACCACCGTCATCTCCGGCCTGCGGGTGACCGCGCAGGCCGGTATCGATACCGACACGCTCCGCCAGATCGCACTCGACGGCCTGCGCTCGCTGCTGACCTGATCGAACTCGCCGCAACGGCGGGTTCCGCATGCGCTCATTTTGGATAACAAAGTACAGAAAGGTTGGTCTGTTGACCACCACCACGTCCATCCCGGCGAGAGCGGTCCCGCTCGCGGTGTACGTCCTGGCCGCCGGCGTCTTCGCGATGGTGACCAGCGAGTTCGCCGTCTCCGGTCTCATGCCTCAGCTCGCCGAGGGACTCGGCGTGGGCATCGAACGGATCGGGTACCTCGTGACGATCTTCGCCCTCGCGATGGCCATTGGCGGCCCGATCCTGACGGCGGCCCTGCTTCGCGTCCCGCCGACGAGGGCGCTCATGCTCGTCTTCGCCGTGTTCCTGGCCGGCAACGTCCTCGCCGCGCTGGCCACGAGCTACCCGACCATGGCGATCGCCCGGATCGTCAGCGGGACTGCCTCGCAGGCCTTCTTCGGTATCTCCGTGTCGATGAGTGTCCGTCTGGTCGATGAACGGACGAGGGGCCGTGCGGTCGCGGTGGTGATGAACGGGCTGATGCTCGGCACGCTGCTCGGCCTGCCCCTGGCGACCTTCATCGGCGGCCGGCTCGGATGGCCATCGGCGTTCTGGGCGATCGCCCTGATCACGCTGGTCGCCGCCGCCCTGACGCTCGCAGTCGTGCGCAGCCCTGACACACCAGCCGACCCCGGTACCCCGGCCGAGGCGGTGACCGGCTCGGAGCTCGCGGTGCTGCGCCGCCCGCAGTTCCTGTTCGCGCTCCTGTCCAGCACCCTCATCATCGGAGCGACGTTCTCGGCGTTCAGCTTCTTCACCCCGATCCTCACGCACGTCAGCGGGTTCGCCGAAGGCACCGTGCCCCTGCTGCTGCTCGCCTATGGCGCCGCGACCCTGGTCGGCAACGTCATCGTGGGGCGACTCGCGGATCGGCACACCATTTCCACACTGCTGGTCGGAACCGGTCTCAACATGCTCTTCCTGACCGGGTTCGCGCTCTTCACTGACGATCCACCGCTGGCGTTGGCGTTCATGGTGGGTATCGGCCTGGTGGGGGTGACGATGAATCCCGCGATGGCCGTCCGTGTGCAGCGCGCCGGGAGCACCACACCGCTGGTGAACACCATGCACGGCTCGTTCATCACCCTCGGGGTCACGATCGGCTCGGCCGCCGGGTCCGCGCTGATCCCTGAGTTCGGACTCCGCGCCCCGATCGTCCTCGGGATCGGACTGGCGATCCTGGCCCTCCTCGCAATTCTGCCCGCACTCGAAAACCCCCACCTACGCAACGGCGACCGCACCGAACACTCCGAATCCCAACGGAACCAAGCGCGTTGACATCGCTCACCAGCAACCCCGGCCGGCGCACAACACGCTGAAAGGCAGAACACTCATGCTTCATCCACTGTCTCCGACATTCACGTTGCCTCGCGCATCCCGGACGCACCGTGGCGGGCCTGACCGCACTGCAGGCCGTCGCGGCTGCATCAAGGTGGTCCTCGAGCCTTGATCTCCGCAGGACCGAAGGGCTGACCGGGGCGCGGTCACGCGACCAGGCGTAGCCAGGCGGCCGCGAGGGCGGCGTGACCGGGTGGCGTCGGGTGCACGCCGTCGGCGACGGCCTCCACCGCGAGGCGACCCGGACCGTGACTGCGCCCGCGCGATCCACCTGCTCAACCTCGGGTCCGGGATGACTGCCACTGCGGTCGTATCCTGCGACGATGCGTCCCAGGTTGATAAACGAGGTGCGGTTGGAAGGACTTCAGCACGTCCTCCCGGCAGCAGGCTTGGGCTGGGTAGTCACCGAGCCGGCCACCGAGACCGTCAGCCTGCTCGACCACGATCTGCAACTGGTGCGGCGAGTCTCGCTACCACTCGCCGTCCCTCGCCTGAACGTCAGCGCGACAAGCCGGTTCGTCGCGATCGCCGACAGCCACGAACTCGTCGTGCTCGATAGCGCCGGGGACATCTGCTGGCGACGCCCTTGGCGCCGGTTCGGAGCCGATCCGGCCGACACTGATGTCCCGTTTCACCTCGATACCGACGGCATCCTTTGGATCCGCGTGGCCACCACCCGGGAACTCGTGGCTCTTGACGCCGCAACCGGCGTGGAGATCCATCGCGTGACGGTGGTCGGTCCGGACGCCGCCTGGTTCCTGCACCGACCAGCCGACGCCTCCACGGGTCTGGGGCTTCTTCATCCGGACCCCTCGCGCAGCGCCCTGATCAGTCTGAACAACGGTCGCATAGCGCTACGACCACTGCGCGGCCCTGATCTCGCAGACTTCAGCCCAGAGGGATCGCGCTACCTCACCATGAGTATCGACGGTTTCCTCTCCGTGCGGGAGCTCGCCACCGAGACCGTGCTGGCGGAGCGACACCTCGACGACCTCCCGGACTTGCCATCCCGGATTCGTTTCGCCGACTGGTGCTTCGAGTATCCGGCGCTGTTCCTGACCGACGAAGTCCTCTTGGTCACGCTCAGCCCTCGGGACTACTCGGACGACGACGAGCACCTTCTGCTCTCAGCACGAAGTCTTCGGTACCGCTCCCGAACTCACTACCCGACCCTGCGATGGCCCGGCTCGATCGTCAGCGCGGAAAGGTCTGGCCGCTGGCTCACTCGCGATCACGAGGAAAGCACGCTACGGCTCTGGCAGATCGGCGACGTTACGCCGCCACCCGCGAGCCCGCAGCCAACATCAACGCCGCTTGACGATGAGCCCATACCGGGCCAGATCGCACTCTTCTGATCAGCGGCGTCGCGGCCGCCCCTAATCTCCGACGCTGCCGGCCGCGTTTCAGGCCACACTTCGCGCGGCTACCGCGCCTCGGCTGGCTGTTCGCCGAGGGATACAGTCGCCAGGGACTCGAACCCTGAACCTACGGATTAAGGGCGGCGAGACGGAGCGACGTGCGCGCCGGCACCCAGGACATCGCTTCGACGTCGCCTGGCCGGGTGAAGACGAGCACGGATTCGTCGAGGCGATGCCATACGAGCCGGCCGGAGTGATCTTCATCTGCCTCGCCGGCGGCGAGCAGCAATTCCTGGCCTCCCACCCGGAGAGTCACCTCGGCGAGCAGGTCACCATCCAGGTAGGCCGACACCTCTTGGACCTGACCCGTGGGCAACTCGGGCAGGTCCCGCATCCGGTACCCGGCGCCCGGCTCCTCGGCGGGCCAGTTGCCGGAGGTGCCGATCGCCAGCCCGAACGCATCGTTGTCCTGGTACGTGGTGACGACCACCGGTGAGTCGTTGGCGAGCGTCATGCGCAGTGTGAGCAGTTGCAGGCACGGTACGTCCGGGCCGCCGAACTCAACGTGCGTGTCGGCGCCGCGAACGGCCATCTCGATGCCCTGCCAGGAGCCGAGAACATGGCCTTGCAGCGCAAGGAACGCTGACGCCTGCCGCTGCACCCAATCGCCGATCATCGCCATAGTGTGCTCGGCGGGCCACAACCTTGCTGACACCGCTTCCTCCGGCACGATGACACCTGCGGCAAGGTCGGCAGCATCCCTGGCCACGTCTGCCCGACGTACGGCGGCCGGTCGATCAACCACCTCACGAAGCGATCCCCAGCCCGTGCAGCAGGGCGGTGTCGTCGGTGAAGCGCTCGTACGACATCGGTCTTTCGGTGTCCGGCGTGCGGCCGTGACCCTGCTGGTCGAAGACGACGACCGGGCGCCGAGGTGCGAAGGCGCCGCCCCGCTGCCGCATCGAGTCGGCGCCGAGGAACGGGCCGGGGATGAGCGGCAGCGGTGGCGCCGTGGCGGCCGTCGGGTCGTCGTGGACCTCGTGGTGCAGGCGGAGCCCGTCGACCGGGAGGTGTCCGCTGCGCGAAGCCGTCATGCGCTACTCCTCGGCCAGCAGCCGGGCGGTCGGTAGCCGGCGCAGCGATCGTACCGGCAGGATCGCCGCCGCCACCGCCAGCAATGCGCCAGCGAGCGCGGCGGCGGCGGCGACCGCGTACGAGATGGCGGTCAGCTCGGAGCTCAGCAGGGCGGCGGTGCCGAGCGCGACGCCCACGCCGGTCGTCGCGCCGAGGACGCCGATGGCGAGCGCCTCATAGGCGGCCAGCCGGCCCAGCGGGGCATCCGCCCAGCCGACGGCGCCGAGCAGCGCGAACTCGGCGGCCCGCTCGCGGATGTTGACGTAGAGCACGTCGGCGACCGTGGCCGCGCCGAGCAGGGTGGTGAGGACCGCCGCGATGTAGTCCGTGCTCTGGACCTGCACGGTGATCGCATCGCCGAGGACGGTGCCGGAGACGCTGCCCCGGAAGGTCAGGTTGATGATCACCAGGAGGGTCAGCGAGGCGATGCCGAGGGCGAGGCTCACCGCGCCGAGGACGGTTCGGCCGGGCGCGCGCAGCACGTTGCCCATCGCCAGGCCCGAGACGCGGCGGGGTACTCGGCGGCGGCGGACCAGTACGACCGCCGGGCGAACCGCCGCTCCCGGGTCGGCCCGCGTCGCCCGCCAGGCCGGTGGCAGCGCCGCCAGCCCGCTCAGCAGCAGCGCGGCCGGGATCGCGAGCAGGGCGTAGTCGGCGCCGAGGGACACGCCGAGCAGGCGGGACAGCGCCAGCGCCAGGATGGTGCCGAGCAGGCCGGCGACCGCGCCGACGGTCACCGACTCGCCGGTGACGAGCGCGAACAGCCGCCAGCGGGCCCAGCCGAGGCAGGCCAGCACGCCGAGCTCGGTGGCCCGGGTCCGCACCGCCGCGCTGGCCGCGTTGCCGACCGCGAGCGCGCACGCGATGAGCACCAGGATCGCCAGCACCAGCGACTTGCGGTCCAGTGCCGACACGATCGTCGTGGCGACCCCCAGCCGCAGCCAGTTCTCCCGGACCGCCAGCGCGGGGCGGCCGAACTGGCCGGCCGGCAGCTGCTCGGCCACGCCGGCCGCCGACGAGCCGCCGACGAGGTCGACCCGCAGGCCGGTGGCCAGGTGGATCTGGTCGGCGATGGCCCGCACCCGCTCCTGGGAAAAGGCGTCGATGCCCACGTCGCCGGCGACCCGGACCCGCACCATCGAGATCGGCGCGTCCTTGTTCACCCCGTGCTCGGCGTCGACGTTGGTGTACGGGTCGCGCTGGAGCTTGGGCAGGGCCGACAGCGTGGTGAGCAGGTGCGGGCGCTGCCCGAGCGGCCCGGCGAAATCGGTCGTCGGCTGGAGCGCCCGGTCGCCCAGGGCCTGCCGCGCCGCCGGGTCGGCCCCGGTCGCCTCGGCGCCCGCGTAGAGGTCGAAGGGCATCCGCGACAGCTCCGGCCCGAGCTGGACCTTGGCCGGGTCGAAGACGCCGACGCCCCGCAGGAACGTCCGCGCCGCCTTCGACTCGTCGATGCCGTGCCGGACGATGGCCCGGACCGGGTCGTCGGCGAGGCCCATCGGCAGCGGCGGCTGATAGCCGTGGGGGAGCTTGCCCCACTCGGCGCCGCCGTAGGGCACCACGTCGGCGCCGCGGCCGGGGCCCGAGAGCGTCATTGCGCTGGTCGTCCACCACTCGCGGACGTCGGAGGTGCCCACGTACGGCACATACCCGCTGCGGTCGGCGACCGGGTGCGCGATCGCGTCGAGGAGGGCCGGGTACACGTCCTGGGCCGTGTAGGCGCGCGAGGCCAGCGGGGTGGCGGGCATGGTCTCGTAGTAGGGCACGGCGTTGTCGAGCCGCATCCCGGCGGCGGTCTGCTCGGCCGCGTCGCCGCCGAGGCGCTCGATCTCGACGCGCAGCTGCTGGTCGAGGTCGAGGCGGCCGGAGGCGAGGACCGGGATGCCGGCGGACTGGTCGGACTCGGGGAGGTAGGCCCCGGAGGTCACCGCCCCGTCGAGGCCGTCGAGTTTCGCCTCCTGCGCGGGGTCGACGGCGGCCAGGAGCAGCGGGATCGGGAAGAGCACCTCGACCTGGGCCCGCTTGACCGCGTTGGCGCTCGACGCCGGGTCGTGCGACCAGCAGTTCGCCTCCGCGCGGTCGTCCGGCGCGAGGGGCTTGACGTTGTCGAAGTAGCCGGTCTGGTGCTCGCATACGGTGATGACGCCGTTCGGGCCGTGCTCGTGGATCTCGGGCGGCTTCGGCAATCCGTTTATGTACATCTTGCCCTCGACCAGTGGTTCGCCGGGCACGTACTCCAGGTTGTTCGGGGTGACGTAGAGGTACTTCGACCCGTCGGGGATGCTGCTCAGCCCGCGGTCGCCGACGTAGGTCGGCCGCAGCTTCAGCACCTGGCGCCCGCCCTGGCCGGCGTACTCGGTGAGATCGACCGTGATCACCGCGGTCTGCATCACGTAGCCCGCCATCGCGACCGGCGCCGCCACCGACACGCCCTGGATGTCGAGGATCCGCCGCCACTGCGCCTCGCTGATCCCGCCGTAGGTCGAGCTGACCCGGTCGGTGCTGATCAGCCCGTCCTCGGTGGTGGCGGCAGGCGGGCGGACCAGGATGTCGTACATCGGCCGGAAGTTCTCCCGGACCGTGCCGTTGACCCGCACCTGCGAGCCGCGCGAGGCCGACGCCAGCAGCGCGAAGCTCGCCACGGCGATGGCGACGGCGGCGATCGTGGCGACCAGCCGACCGCGCCGGAAGCGCAGCTGCGCGCGGATGAGCGAAATCAACGGACCCTCCTGAGGGGAGCGAAACGGTAACGAATCGTTAGCACGGTTACGCAGACTCCAACCAACCGCCGGTACTCGGCCGGTGGACAGCGGAGGGAACCTTCATGGTCAACAAGCTCAGGGCGGCCGGTGACCGGATGCTCGGCGCGCTGGTGCCGAAGAAGACGGCGCAGGCGTACACCTGCTGGTTCATCACCAGCGCGCCGGTGTGCAACGGCGGCCCCGAGAAGTGCTGCAACTACCCCGAGAACAACAACGTCACGTACTGCTGGTGCCTCTGACCGCATAGCGGGCGCGCCCCGGGCCGGCCTCCGGTTCCGGGGCGCGTTCATGCCAGCCGTCCGGCCATCACGCCGACCACGTCGGCGACCGTGGCGAAGCCCCAGTGCCGCGAGTCCGCGCTGGCCCACGGATGGTCGCCGAGCACGACGACCCGGCCCGCCGGCACCCGGTCGCCCGCCTGTCCGCCGACCGCGGCCAGCACCGAGTCCGGCACCGGATCCCCGGCGAGGGCCGCGACCCGCTTGACGATCAGGTCGCCGCCGAGGTCGGGCTGGCCGGCGACGGGGTGCAGCACCACGACCCGCCCGATGCGCAGCCGCCGGATCCGCAGGACCAGCAGGCGGCTGCCGGGCCGCAGCGCCGGCTCCATGCTCGGGCCGGCGACGGTGACGACGAGCAGCAGCCGGCGTAGCGCCAACAGGGCCCCGGCCACGAGAGTGGCCGCCGCGATTCCCCACGCCACCGCCGTCACCTGGCCGCCAGCCGGCCGTCGAGCAGGTCGACCACCCGCTCGCACTGGGCCGCGATGGCGGCGTCGTGCGTGCTCAGCACGATCGTGACGTGGTGCCGCTCGCGCAGGCCGAGCAGCAGGTCGAGGATCGCGCGGCCGGTGTGCGAGTCGAGGTTGCCGGTCGGCTCGTCGGCCAGCAGCAGGCGCGGGCGGGTGATGAGCGCGCGGGCGATCGCCACCCGCTGCTGCTGCCCGCCCGACAGCCGGGACGGTAGCGCGCTCTCCCGGCCGGCCAGCCCGACCGCGTCGAGCAGCTCGCGGGCCCGTTCGGCACGGTCGAAGCCCAGGTTGCGGTAGGGCAGCACCGGCACGAGCACGTTGTCCAGCGCGGTCAGGGCCGGCAGCAGGTGGAAGCGCTGGAAGACGAAGCCGACCCCGCGCCGGTAGGCGGCCAGCTGGGCGCGGCTCGCGGCGGTCAGCTCGCGGCCGTCGACCGCGATCGAGCCCGAGTCGGCCCGCTCGATCGCCCCGATCAGGTGCAGCAGCGTCGACTTGCCGGAGCCCGACGGCCCGGTGAGCGCCGTCAGGCTGCCCGGCTCCAGCGTGAGGCTCACCCCGTCGACGGCGGCGAGGCGCTCCCCGTTGCCGAGGGGGAACGACTTCACCACGTCGCTGAGGACGACGCCCGCCCCGTCCGCGGCCGGCGTCACGACGGGTACCCGATCGAGGCGGCCAGGCGGCGCAGGCGGCCGCAGGGCTCGACGCCGAGCTCGCGGCTGAGGATCGTTCGACAGCGCTCGTACGAGGCGATTGCCTCCATCGGCCGCTCCATTCGGATGAGTGCCAGCATGTGCAGTTCCCGCAGACGGTCGCGGAAGGGGTGTTCGTCCAGCAGCGGGCCGAGCTGGTCCAGCGCCTCCCGGTGCCGGCCCAGCACGAGCTCGATCTCGGCCCGGTCCTCGGCCGCGGCGAGCCGGCGGTCGGCGAGACGGGCCGCCGCGGCCTGGATCGCCGGCGCGGCGACGTCGGCGAAGGCGGGCCCGCGCCACAGCGCCAGCGCGGCGGTGAGCAGCCGCAGCGCCCCCGCCGGGTCCCGGGGCGCCCGGGCGGCGGCGTCGGACACCAGCCGGTCGAAGGCGTCGAGGTCGGTCCGCTGCACCGGCCCGCGCAGCAGGTAGCCCGGGGCCCGGGTGACCAGGACGTCGGCCGGGCGCGCGCAGCCGGCCTCGGCGAGGGCCTTGCGCAGGGCGGAGACGTGCCCCTGGACCTTGGTGATCGCGGTCGTCGGCGGGTCCTCGGGCCAGAGCACGTCGACGAGATGCTCGACGGTGAGCAGGCGGCCCTCGGCGAGCAGGAGGGCGGCGAGCACAGCGCGCTGCTTCGGGCCGCCCAGCGCGACGGGGCGGCCGCCGACGGTGGCCTCCAGCGGGCCGAGCACCTCGATCCGGATATCGGTCATGTCTCTCCCCGTTGCGTCGTGGCGGCGTCCGCGAAGCCCTCGGCCTGCAGCCGGAACAGCTCCGCATAGATGCCGTCGGCGCCCATGAGCGCGTGGTGGTCGCCCTGCTCGGCCACCCGGCCGCCGTCGAGCACCACGATGTGGTCGGCCCGGCGCAGCGTGTTGAGCCGGTGCGAGATGAGCAGGCTGGTCCGCCCGGCCCGCAGCTCCTGCAGAGTCCGGTGCACCTCCGCCTCGGCCCGCGCGTCCAGGCCCGACGACGGCTCGTCGAGGATGAGCAGGTCGGCATCGGTGCGGATGAGCGCGCGGGCGATCGCGACCCGCTGCCACTGCCCGCCGGAGAGCAGGACGCCGGCCGCGTCGGGCTGCCCGGGCCGCTCCAGGAAGGTGCGGCTGAGCATCGTGCGGTAGCCGTCGGGCAGCGCGGCCAGCGTCTCGTGCACGCCCGCCCGGCCGGCCGCGGCGGGCACGGCGGTCGGGTCGGCGGCCGCGCGGCTCAGCGCGCCGAGGGCGATGTTGTCGCCGGCGGACAGGTCGTAGGAGACGAAGTCCTGGAAGACGGTGGCGATCCGGGCCCGCAGCTCGGCGACGTCGAGCTCGGCGAGGTCGACGCCGTCCCAGGTGATCCGGCCGCGGGTCGGCTCGTAGAGGCGGCACAGGAGCTTGACGATCGTGGACTTGCCGGCGCCGTTGAGCCCGACCAGGGCCGTCGAGCGTCCGGGCGACAGGGTGAGGGTCAGGTCGTGGAGGACAAACGGCTGATCTTCGGCATAGCGGAACCACACGTGCTCGAACCGGATGCCGTCCCCTCGCCCCGGCGATTGCGGCGGCGCGATCGCCGGCGGGTGCTCGGTTGGTGTCGTCCTGTTCGGCGGCAGTACCGCCAGATAGTGCTCGAACAGCACCAGCGCGGAGTCGGCCATCGCGATCTGGGCGACCGTGCTCGCCACCGTCGCCTGCACGGCCCCCAGTGCGGCGACGAGCACGGCCAGGTCGCCGATGCGTCCGTCACCGGCGGCGAGGCGGGTGACGGTGATCGCCAGTACCACCGCCGAAACCGCCGCCGTGAGCAGCGACAACGCGCCGTCGACGCGTGCGGTCGCGAGGTCGACCCGGCGCTCCGCCCGCTGGATGTCGCCCAGCTCGGTCAGCATGCGGCCGCGGAAGTACTGCCCCAGGCCGAACAGCCGGATCTCCTTCGCGGTCCGCAGATCCAGCAGCATCCCGGCATAGAACGCCTGGCGTCGCAGGCGGGGGCTGTTGCCGGCGGTGGTGTCGGCCCGCATCCGGCTCAGCCGCAGCTGGGCCGCGAGCGTCGGCCCGACCGAGGCGGCGACCAGGGCGGCGGCGAGCGGCGACAGCGCGATCAGCGAGGCGACGAATCCGGTCAGCGTGATCGTCGCCTGCACGATCGCGAGCAGTGAACCCGTGAGCAGCACCGGCCCCGACTGGCTGGACTGGCGGGCGAGCTGGACCCGGTCGTGGAAGGCCGGGTTCTCCAGCTCCGCCAGCCCGGGCGGGCGGACCACGGCCGCGAACAGCTCGGCCTGGGTGTGCAGGGCGACCTTGCGGGTGACGTCCTGGTCGAGGTACCGGGCCAGGTGCTGGAGCACGGCCCCCGCCGCGCCGGTGACGCCGAGGGCGGTGGCTTGCAGGGCGAGGCGGGTGGTACCGCCGGCCTCGGCCAGCCCGTCGATCAGCGTCTTCGTGAGCCAGGCGGCGGCCACCGGCACCAGCCCGGTCACGATCGCGACGAGCAGCCGCAGCCAGGCCGCGAACGGCGCGGCGCGATGGTATGTGCGCAGCGCCCCGGCGAGCGCCGACCCGCGCCGGCGCAGGGTCCGCCGGCTCATCGGGCGACGAGGCGCAGGCAGTCTTCGAAGGTGCCCTTGGCGGCGACCCGCCCATCGGGGTCGACGAGCGCGTAGCTCGGCGTCGCCTTGGCCCCGAAGGCGCTGACGACGGCCCCGCCCGGCGCCTCGGCGATGACCGTCCCGACCTGGCCGAGCACCTCGGCGAGCCCGTTGGGATCGGTGCCGCCGTTCATCGTCAGCACCGGTACCGCGACGATCCCCGCCGCCGCCAGCCGCTCCTGCCGCCCCGCGAGCTCGGCCGCCTCCTGCGTGCAGGGCCGGCACGTGGTGGAGAAGAAGCCGACGAGGGTACGCCGGCCGATGAGGCGCGGCTCCGCCAGCGGCACCTCGGCCCCGACCGCGATGTCGATCACCTCTGGCGGCGGCCCGGCGGCCGCGGCGCGCTCCTCGTAGGTCCGCAGCCGCCGGATGACCGCGGTGGTAAGCATCAGATCAAGCACGACAAGCACGGTGAGCACGATGACGGCAGCCCCGATAATCGACACCTTCGCACCCTTCTAGTTGATTAGCGCGGCCAGGTCATCGAGCCGCGCCACCGTTCCTACCCCGACCGCCGCCACCAGCCCGCACAGCGCCGTCTCGGCCATGCCGACCCCATGTGCGGGCCCGAGCCCGAGCGCCCCGACGGCGGCGGCGAGCAGGACGATATTTCGCCCGACATGCCGGGGCGCCACGGCATCGGCGCCGGATCCGAAGCAGTGACAGGCCAGTCCGGGCCGCTTGCGCAGTCCGCGAATCAGCACGAGGGTGAACGCCACCAGCAGCCCGGCCGCCAATGCCGTCCCCACCCAGGTGGGCGCCAGCTGCAGTCCGGCGGCGAGGATCTCCAGCCCGATGGTCCCGACCGCGACGACCACCCGGAAGCGGACGGGCACCCCGCCGAGGTCATGCACCGCGGCGACAAATCCGGCGAACGCCTCCCGGCCCCACACCTTCGCGCCAGCGGAGATCACGAATACCCCGGCGATGAACATGTGCAGGCAGAGCGCCACGTAACCCACCCGGTCGCCTCCGTCCCGCGCCATGCGCAGGCCGCTGTCGATCTCCCGGGCCCCCGCTCCGTGTCCCGAACCCTCCATTGATTTCCGTCTTATGTCAAGACTCAAAAAATCGAGCCTTACCTATCCCTGGCATTTCGGACAGTGGTCATCGCCAGTCCTTGGTCACCGCCTTCTGACCGACGGCCCGGGGCGCGGACCGGAGATGGTCCGCGCCCCGGATCACCGGCCGCCGTGGTGGATCTCGATCCGGCGGAACAGTGGCAGCAGCGACACGCACAGCATCGCCAGCGCGGCCACCGTACCGCCGCAGAGCGCGACCGCCGCCGTTCCGAACGCGGCGGCGAGGACCGGCGCGGACATCTGGCCGAGCGGGAAGGACACGAACGACCAGAACTCATCGTGGGCGCCGACGCGGGAGAGCAGCCGCTCGTCGATGTGGGTGTAGTTGACGGTCTGCCAGACGACGGTGAAGAACTCCGCGGCCACGCCGGCCAGGAACGCCGCCCCGGCCAGCCAGGGCAGGCCCGCGCCGGCGCCCAGCAGGATGAGCGGGAGGGCGGCCAGCGTCATCGCGGTCAGCGCCGGCCGCATCGGCCGGCGCATCAGCGGCACCTTCACCAGCACCACGCTGGCGAGCAGGGCGCCGATCCCTTGAGCGCTCAGCACCAGGCCCCAGCCCGTGGCGCCGATCGTGCGGAAGGCGATGACCGGGCCGAGGACCTGCCAGACGCCCCGGTTGGTGGCGTTGAAGATGGCGAAGGCCAGTGTCACCGACCAGAACCACGGCTGCGACGCGAAGTACTTCCACCCCTCCCGCAGGTCGCTGAGCATGGTCGGGCCGGCGCCGGCTCGCCGCGGCGGATCGGGCATCGCGATCCGGGCGAAACAGGCGGCGGCCAGCAGGAACGACCGGCGTCCGCGGCGATCGCCCAGCCGCCGCCGACGGAGGCGGTCAGGAGGCCGGCGCTGGTCGGACCGATGATCCGGGTGAGGTTGCCGGCGGAGGAGAGCAGTGAGCTGGCCTGCTGCAGGCCGCGCCCGGCGGCCAGGTTGGACACGATGCCGCGCAGCACGGGCGTGGTCAGCCCCTGGAACGTGCCGTTGGCGACCGCGAACGGCAGCAGCAGCGCCGGGTGCTGATGGGTGATCAGCAGGGCCGCGACGCCGGCCTGGGCGAGACCGGCGCCGAGGCTGGCCAGACACAGCACGGTGGAGCGGCGGTAGCGGTCGGCGATGCCGCCGCCGAGCAGCATGGTGGCCACCGACGCCGCCATCGCGGTGCTGGTGACCGCGGACACCCACACGGCGCTGCCGGTCGATGCCAGAACGCCGAACGCCAGCGCGACCTGCGACATGGAGCTGCCGGCCAGAGAGATCGTGCGCCCGGCGAAGAACCATCGGAAGGGGGCCGAGCGCAGCGGCCGGGAACCGTCGTGGCCAGCACCGGCAACCGATTGTTCATCATGTGCGGCCGGCTCGGTTTCCCGGTGACCGGATGCTGCGGTTCTGGGCACGTGTTGCCACAATGCCAGTACCAACGGGATGTTTCAACTACGCGCGAAGCGCGGATGCTTGCGCAATCGAGACGAGACGATGTCAAGGCGCACGCCGACCCGGCCGGCCAAGGCGGTGCCGGCGAGCGTCGAGCCGAACTGCCTGGTCAGGTCGCTGCCGGGGGCCGCCCGTGCCGTAATTCGTCGTCCAACACCGCCGCGGATAAACTCCTCTGCGCGGCAGCGGGCGGGATTTGTGCACCATTTCGAGTGGCGCCGCGATATGCGTGGTGGCGCCGGCAATTGTGTCGCCGCAGCAATATGATCATCAATAGCGGTGGTCGTCTGTCGTGATGGCGGCGAGATTGGGCCGGGCGGTTGACCGCCCGGCCCAACTGTTCGCAACGCGATGTGACCGGGTCATAGCCCGCGGGACGGCGGCCGCCGGTCGGAGCCGGTTCCCGCTAGGAGATCCTGCGGCGGAACGTGGTCATGGCGAAGGCGTACGCGACGACGAGGATGCCGGCGCACCAGGCGAGCGCGCCCCAGATGTCGGTGCCGATGGGCTGCTCGGTGAACAGGGCGCGGATCGCGTTGACGATGAGCGTCACCGGCTGGTGCTCGGCGAACCAGCGCACCGGTCCGGGCATGGTGGCGGTCGGCACGAAGGCGGAGCTGATGAACGGCAGGAAGATGAGCGGGTAGGAGAACGCGCTCGCGCCGTCCACGGACTTCGCGGTGAGGCCGGGGATGACGGCGAGCCAGGTGAGGGCGAGGGTGAACAGGATCAGGATGCCGGTGACGGCGAGCCAGGCGGCCACGCCCGCCGAGGAGCGGAAGCCGATGAGCAGGGCGACGAGCATGACGACCACGATCGAGATGAGGTTGGCGACCACCGAGGTCAGGACGTGGGCCCACAGCACGGACGGGCGGGCGATCGGCATGGACTGGAACCGCTCGAAGATGCCGCTCTTCGTGTCCAGGAAGAGCCGGTACGCGGTGTAGGAGATGCCCGAGGCGATCGTGATGAGCAGGATGCCGGGCAGCATGTAGTCCACATAGGACGCCGCGCCGGTGTTGATCGCGCCGCCGAACACGTAGACGAACAGCAGCATGAAGCCGATCGGCATGACCGCGGTGGTGATGATGGTGTCGAGGCTGCGGGTGATGTGGCGCAGGGACCGGCGGGTCAGCACGGCCGTGTCGGCCAGGAAGTGGCTGGTCATCGGGTTTCCTTCTGGTCGGTACCGCGTGCGCCGACGACGGCGAGGAAGACGTCCTCGAGGGTGGGTTGCTTCTCGACGTACTCGACCTTGGCCGGCGGGAGGAGTTGCTTGAGCTCGGCGAGGGTGCCGTTGACGATGATGCGGCCCTCGTGGAGGATCGCGATGCGGTCGGCGAGCTGTTCGGCCTCGTCGAGGTACTGGGTGGTGAGCAGCACCGTCGTGCCCCGGCCGGCGAGTTCCTTGACGGATTGCCAGACCTCGATGCGGCCCTGGGGGTCGAGCCCGGTCGTCGGCTCGTCGAGGAAGATGACCGGAGGGTTCCCGGCCAGGCTCATCGCGATGTCGAGGCGGCGCCGCATGCCGCCGGAGTAGGTGGCCACCTTCCGTCCGGCCGCATCGGTCAGGGAGAACCGCGCGAGCAGGTCGTCGGCGATCTGGTCCGGTTTCTTGAGGTGCCGCAGCTGGGCGACGAGGATGAGGTTCTCGCGGCCGGTGAGGATGTCGTCGACGGCGGCGAACTGGCCGGTGAGGCTGATGGACTCGCGCACGTCTGCCGGTCGCTCGGCGACGTCGAACCCGTTGACGCGGGCGGTGCCCGCGTCGGGCTTGAGCAGCGTGGCCAGGATCTTCACGACCGTGGTCTTCCCGGCCCCGTTGGAGCCGAGCAGGGCGAAGATGCTGCCCTTGGCCACGTCGAAGTCCACACCGTGCAGCACGTGCACGGTGCCGTACGCCTTCTGCAGGCCTTGCACCTGAATCATGTCGAGGTTTCCCTTCGGGGGGTCGTGGCACGACGGACGGTGACGTTGCCGTAGTTGGTGTGCAGGTGGAGCTCGACCGTGCGGTCGCTCTCGGCGGCCGCCGGGTCGGGGGTGAGTTCGTTGCGGACCCGGCCGTTGGCCGAGCTGGCGTCGATCCAGGCCGCGATGCCGGCCGGGACGCCGACGTCGATGTCGGCGTGGCCGTTGTCGAGCCGCATCGTGCCGCCGCCGACTTCCCGGATGCGGATGGGTCCGTGGGCGCTGCGCGCGGTCACGTCGCCGAGGGCCCGGTCGATGGTGAGCGCCCCGGACGTGGTGACCTCCACGTCCCCGGCGGCGGTGCCCAGCTCCAGGCTGCCGTGCGAGGCGCGCAGCCGGGCGTGGCCGTGCACATCGGTGATGCGCACCGCGCCGTGGCCGCCGGTGAGGTCGAGCCGGCCGGTCACCTCGGCGATGTCGGTACTGCCGTACTGCGCGTCGAGGACGAGGCCGGCGACGGTGTCGGCGGTGACGCTGCCGTATTTGGCCACGATCCGGGAATCCCCGAGGACGCCGCGGGTCCGCACCGAGCCATACGCGTTCTCGATGTTGATCCGCGACCCGGTCGGGACCTCGCAGCGGACGTCGACCGAGTCGCCCTTGCTGAACAGGTTGAGCCGGCGCGGGACCTTGACCCGGACCCGGCCGTTGTCGAACGTGACCGTGGCGTCGCGGGCGAGTGACTCGTCGCCGTTGCGTCCGGGTGTGCTCGGCACGATCTCGACGACGGCGTCGGGCCGGTCCGAGGCGACGATGTCGACGAACGCGACACCGGCGGTGATGTCCAGGTCGATCGGACCGGACACGTCGTAACTGGGCATGGTTGGCCTCCACATGGGCATGCCGGATCGGTCCCGCCACGCGACGGGACTGCGCAACTGTTTGTGTGCTTGGGTTTAGCGGGCCCAGCCGGTGAAGCGCTCGCCCTGGCTGGTCTTGCGCGTCGTGGCGGGACGGGCGGCGGGCTCCAGGGCGGCGGCGATCGCGCGGACGAACCACGTGTTCACCGACACCCCCTCCTCGGCCGCGGCGCGCTCGGCCCGGGCCTTGAGCCGGTCCGGCAGCCGCAGCGTGGTCCGGGAGGTCACCGTGTCGTCGGCCGGCTCGGCGGCCGCCGGTGTGGTCGGACCGGCCACTTCCGGCTCTGGCTGCGGGGTCTCGGGGCGGGTCACCACCAGGTGCGGATCGCGGCCCCGCAGCATGATGTCGACCGATCCCGGTGCGATCTGCCGCGTGATCTCACTGGAGACGTCGCTCAGGACCCCGAGCAGCGTGAGCCGCACCGCGGCGTCGAGAGCGGCGTTGAGCTGCTCGGCGGCGGCCCGGGTGGTGTCGTCACCGTGCTCTGCCGTCGCCGCGAGCTGCGTCTGGAGTTCGGTGACGTACCGGTCGAGGTTCATGACACCAAGGTAGCACCGTCATGGTGTCATCTCAAGCCTGAATGACACCATGTGACACCACTGCACGGTCCGGTGGTGTCACGGCTGGGCCGGCATCAATGCAGCATCAAGAAACCGGTAGCCGGCGTATGGATTCCATCAAGGCATCTGGGCAGCGCAAACCGCCGGGTCTTCACTGGCATCGGGCCGGATGGAAGGCCCTGGATGCGAGTGCCGAAGCAGGTGCGCTCATGCGTGGGATGTGGTCCGCGCCGACCGGCATGACGCTGGCCGGCGGTGCCGCCGCGGTCGTGGCCACGGCCGCGGTCACCGCCGCGGTGTTCGCGCCGCCGGAGCAGGTGGCACGGCTCGTCGCGATGGCGGCATGCGTGGCCGGTGCCGGGGTGCTCGGCGGGAACCTGCCCGCCGCGCTCGCCACCGGCTCGATCGCCTGGACCGTGCTCAACGGGTTTCTCGTGAACCGGCTCGGGGTGCTCACGTGGCACGGCTCGGCGGACGCGGTCCGGCTCGGCGTGCTGCTCGCCGCGGCCACGACCGGCTGGCTGGCCGCATGGGCGCGGCCGGCGCTGCGGCAGCGGCGGGACGTGGTGCGGATGCGCGTCTGGCTCGACGGCGACGGGTTCGCGTCGTCGGTACATGCACACAAGGAGGCGAGCCCCAGTGGCTGACGTGTGGTTCCTGCTGCTGACGATCGCGGCGTTCGCGGTCCTCGGCCTGGCGGTGCGGGCGGTGGAGCGGCTGTGAACGCCGAGAACCTCGCCGGCCTCGTCCTCGCGGTCGCGCTGACCGCGTTCCTGATCGCTGCCCTACTCTTCCCGGAGCGGTTCTGATGAGCCCCACCCTGGCGGGCGTGCTGTTCATCGCCTCGCTGATCGTCGTCCTGGTGCTGCTGTACCGCCCCTTCGGCGACTACATGTACCGGGCGATCACCGCGACCCGGCACCTGCGCGCGGAGAAGGTGCTCTACCGCGCGACCGGGGTGAACCCGGATGGCGAGCAGTCCTGGGGCGTGTATGCCCGCAGCGTGCTGGCCTTCTCGGCGGTGTCGATCCTGTTCCTGTACCTGTTCCAGCGCTTCCAGAACCACCTGTGGCTCAGTCTCGGCTTCGACCCGGTGAAGCCGGACCAGGCGTGGAACACCGCCGTGAGCTTCGTGACGAACACGAACTGGCAGTCGTACTCGGGCGAGGCCACGATGGGCCACCTCGTGCAGATGTCGGGGCTGGCGGTGCAGAACTTCGTCTCCGCGGCGGTCGGCGTCTGCGTGGCGGTGGCCCTGGTGCGCGGGTTCGCCCGGTCGAAGACGGACCAGCTCGGCAACTTCTGGGTCGACCTGGTCCGCGTCAGCGTGCGCATCCTGCTGCCGGTCGCGGTGCTGGGCGCCCTCGTGCTCATCGCCGGCGGCGCGGTGCAGAACTTGTCCGGCGGTACCGACGTGACGACGCTGGCCGGCGTCTCGCAGCACGTCACCGGCGGGCCGGTCGCGTCGCAGGAGGTGATCAAGGAGCTCGGTACCAACGGCGGCGGCTTCTACAACGCCAACAGTGCGCATCCGTTCGAGAACCCGACGGGCTGGACGAACTGGTTCGAGATCTTCCTGATCCTGCTCATCCCGTTCTGCCTCCCGCGCGTGTTCGGCCGGATGGTCGGCGACAAGCGGCAGGGCCTGGCGATCGCCGGCATCATGGCGATCCTGGCCATCGGCAGCGTCATCGCGCTCAACGCGTTGCAGCTGCACCACGGCGGCACCGTGCCGGCCGCGGCAGGGGCGGCGACCGAGGGCACCGAGACCCGCTTCGGGGTGCCGCAGTCGGCGACGTTCGCCGCGGCCACGACCCTGACGTCGACGGGCGCGGTGAACTCGTTCCACGACTCCTACACCGCGCTCGGCGGCATGGTCACGATGCTGAACATGATGCTGGGCGAGGTCGCGCCCGGCGGTACCGGTTCGGGCCTCTACGGCATGCTGATCCTGGCGGTCATCACGGTCTTCGTGGCCGGGCTCATGGTCGGGCGTACCCCCGAATATCTGGGGAAGAAGATCGGCGCGCGGGAGATGAAGTTCGCGTCGCTGTACATCCTCACGACCCCGGCGCTGGTGCTCATCGGCACCGCGACCGCCATGAGCTCGGAGCCGGCGCGCAGCTCCATGGCCAACCCGGGCGCCCACGGCCTGTCCGAGGTGCTGTACGCCTTCACGTCGGCGTCGAACAACAACGGTTCGGCGTTCGCCGGCATCAGCGTCAACACGACCTTCTACAACACGGCGCTCGGCCTGTGCATGCTGCTGGGCCGGTTCCTGCCCATCATCTTCGTGCTCGGCCTGGCCGGCTCCCTCGCCAAGCAGCAGCCCGTGCCCGAGTCCACCGGCACCCTGCGCACCCATCAGCCGCTCTTCGTCGGCATGGTGGTGGCCGTCACGGTCATCGTCGTGCTGCTCACCTACCTGCCGGCCGTCGCGCTCGGCCCGCTCGCGGAAGGAATCCGATGACCACCCCGACGCCGCGCAGGATCGCCGGCGGTCTGCTGGACCCGGCACAGTTGTGGAAGTCCACCCCGGACGCGCTGCGCAAACTCAACCCGGCCACGCTGTGGCGCAACCCGGTCATGTTCATCGTGGAGATCGGCTCGGTCTTCACCACGATCCTCGCCGTGCTGCATCCGTCCGGGTTCGCCTGGGCGATCACGGTGTGGCTGTGGCTGACCGTGCTCTTCGCCAACCTGGCCGAGGCGGTCGCCGAGGGCCGCGGCAAGGCCCAGGCCGACACCTTGCGCCGCGCCAAGCAGGACACCATGGCGTACCTCCAGGGCGGGCGCACGATCGCCGCGAGCGACCTGCAGCAGGGCGATGTCGTGGTCGTCGAGGCCGGGCAGATCATCCCGGGCGACGGTGACGTCATCGAGGGCATCGCCTCCGTCGACGAGTCGGCCATCACCGGCGAGTCCGCGCCCGTGATCCGCGAGTCCGGCGGCGACCGCAGCGCCGTCACCGGTGGCACCAAGGTGCTCTCCGACCGGATCGTCGTGAAGATCACCCAGAAGCCGGGGGAGTCCTTCATCGACCGGATGATCGCGCTCGTCGAGGGCGCGAACCGGCAGAAGACACCGAACGAGATTGCTCTGAACATCCTGCTCGCGTCGCTGACGATCATCTTCCTGCTCGCCGTGGCCACGCTGCAGCCCCTCGCGATCTACTCGAAGGCGGTGCAGGCGTTCGCGCCCGACAGTGCCGCGCTCAACGCCGACGGCGTGACCGGCATCGTGCTGGTCTCGCTGCTGGTCTGCCTCATCCCGACCACTATCGGGGCGCTGCTGTCCGCGATCGGCATCGCCGGCATGGACCGGCTCGTGCAGCGCAACGTCCTGGCGATGTCCGGCCGCGCGGTCGAGGCGGCCGGGGACGTGAACACGCTGCTGCTGGACAAGACGGGCACGATCACGCTGGGCAACCGGCAGGCGGGCGACCTGCTGCCCGTCGACGGAGTGACGGTGCACGAGCTCGCCGAGGCCGCGCAGCTGTCCTCCCTCGCCGACGAGACCCCCGAGGGCCGTTCCATCGTGGTGTACGCCAAGGAGCACCACGGGCTGCGCGAGCGGGACGTGACCGGGGCCGTGTGGGTGCCCTTCACCGCCCAGACCCGTATGTCCGGTGTGGACGTGGAAGGCCGCGAGGTCCGTAAGGGCGCGGCGACGGCGGTCATGAAGTGGGTGCGGGAGAACGGCGGCCGGCCGACCGAGGAAGTCGGGTCCATTGTGGACGCGGTGTCCTCCTCGGGCGGCACCCCGCTGGTGGTAGCCGAGCACGTGGGCGGTCAACCGGCGCGGACCCTGGGCGTCGTACATCTCAAGGACGTGGTGAAGCAGGGCATGCGGGAGCGGTTCGACGAGATGCGCCGGATGGGCATCCGCACCGTGATGATCACCGGCGACAACCCGCTCACGGCCAAGGCGATCGCGGAGGAGGCCGGCGTCGACGACTTCCTGGCCGAGGCCACGCCCGAGGACAAGATGGCCCTCATCAAGCAGGAGCAGACCGGCGGCAAGCTCGTCGCGATGACCGGCGACGGCACCAACGACGCCCCCGCCCTGGCGCAGGCCGACGTCGGGGTGGCGATGAACACCGGAACTTCGGCCGCGAAAGAGGCCGGCAACATGGTCGACCTGGACTCCGACCCGACGAAGCTCATCGAGATCGTCGAGATCGGCAAGCAGCTGCTCATCACCCGCGGGGCGCTGACCACGTTCTCCATCGCCAACGACATCGCCAAGTACTTCGCGATCATCCCGGCCATGTTCGCCGCCCTGTACCCCGGCCTCGACGCACTCAACATCATGCGGCTGCACTCACCGCAGTCGGCAATCCTGGCCGCGGTCATCTTCAACGCCCTCGTCATCATCGCGCTGATCCCCCTCGCCCTGCGCGGCGTGCGCTACCGGCCCGGCTCCGCCGCCGCGATGCTGCGCCGCAACCTGCTCCTCTATGGCGTCGGCGGCGTCATCGTGCCCTTCATCGGCATCAAGCTCATCGACCTCATCATCATGAACATCCCGGGGATCTCCTGATGCGCCTGCCAGCCTGGCTCGCCCAGCACCTCGCCGCCCTGCGCGCCCTGGTCGCGCTGACCATCGTGCTCGGCCTCGCCTACCCACTGTTCATGGTCGCCGTCGCCCGCATCCCGGGCCTGGCCGGCCACGCCGACGGCTCCCTCGTCACCAGGGACGGCAAACCCGTCGGCAGCGCCCTGATCGGCCAGTCCTTCACCGACGCGCAGGGCAACCCGCTGCGGCAGTACTTCCAGTCCCGCCCCTCCGCCGCCGGCAACGGCTACGACCCGACGTCGACCTCGGCGAGCAACCTCGGTCCCGAGAACGTCGTGGACACCCCAGGCAAGCCGAGCCTGCTCACGCAGGTCTGCGGCCGCAGCAAGAGCGTCGGGGAGCTCGAGGGCGTCGACGGCTCCCGGCCCTTCTGCACCCCGGGCGGCGTCGGCGCGGTCCTCGCCGTCTACCACCGCGACGGCGCCACCGGCCCGGTGACCCGCGCGGTCAGCCTCAACGAGGCCTGCCCGGCGACGCCGTTCGTCACCACCTGGCAGGGCGTCACCGTCGAGTGCGCCAAGCCCGGCGAGGACTACACCCGCGGCGTCACCACCCCGTTGCGCGGCAACGCCCCCGACGACCCGGCGGTCCCGGCCGACGCGGTCACCGCCAGCGGCAGCGGCCTCGACCCGCACATCAGCGTCGCCTACGCGAACCTGCAGATCAAGCGGATCGCCGCCGCCCGTCACCGGCCAGCGGCGGACGTGCGCAAACTGGTCGAGGAGCACACTGAAGGCCGTACGCTCGGATTCATCGGGGAACCGGCCGTGAACGTGCTCGAGCTCAACCTCGCCCTGGATCGGAGCTGACATGACGGCGCGCGGGACGCTGCGCGTGTACCTGGGCGCAGCCCCGGGCGTCGGTAAGACGTACAAGATGCTGGAGGAGGGGCGGCGCCGGCTCGACCGCGGCACCGACGTCGTCGTCGGGTTCGTCGAGACGCACGGCCGCCCCTTCACCGAGGCCATGCTGGACGGCCTCGAGGTCCTGCCGCGCCGGGACATGACGTACCGCGGGGCGGCCTTCACCGAGCTCGACCTCGACGCCGTCCTGGCCCGCCGGCCGGAGGTCGCCCTGATCGACGAGCTGGCGCACACGAACATCCCGGGCAGCCCGCACGCGAAGCGGTGGCAGGACATCGAGCGGCTCCTCGACGCCGGCATCGACGTCCTCACCACCGTCAACGTGCAGCATCTCGAGTCGCTCAACGACGTGGTGGAGTCCATCACGGGGGTACCGCAGCGCGAAACCGTCCCCGACGCGATCGTGCGCCGGGCCGAGCAGATCGAGCTCGTCGACATGACCCCGGAGGCGCTGCGCCGCCGGATGGCCCACGGCAACATCTACAAGCCCGAGAAGATCGACGCCGCCCTGGGCAACTACTTCCGCGTCGGCAACCTCACCGCCCTGCGCGAGCTCGCCCTGCTCTGGCTCGCCAACAAGGTCGACGACCAGCTGGATCGCTACCGGGCCGAGCACAACATCGACAAGACGTGGGAGACGCGCGAGCGGGTGGTCGTCGCCCTCACCGGCGGCCCAGAGGGCGACACACTCATCCGCCGCGCCGCCCGCATCGCCGCCCGCACCAAGGGCGCCGGCCTCATGGCCGTCCACGTCGTGCGCGGCGACGGCCTGGCCGGGGCGAACCCGGCCAACCTCACCCGCCAGCGGCTGCTCGTGGAGTCCCTCGGCGGGACGTACCACCAGGTCCTCGGCTCCGACGTCCCCGGCGCGCTGCTCGACTTCGCCCGCGGCGTCAACGCCACCCAACTCGTCCTCGGGGCCAGCCGCCGCGGCCGCCTCGCCCAGGTCCTGTCGCCCGGCGTCGGCGTCACCACCACCGCCGAATCCGGCCCCATCGACGTCCACCTCGTCACCCACGAACAGGCCCGCCAGGGCCGGCTGCGCCTGACGCGCCCCGTCGGCGGCCTGACCCTGCGCCGGCGGTTGCTGGGCGTCGCCGTCGCCGTCGCCGGGCTGCCGCTGCTGACCCTCGGCCTCGGGACCATCCACGAGGACATGTCCCTGCCCAGCGACATCCTCGCCTACCTCGTGCTCGCCGTCGGCGCCGCGCTCGTGGGCGGCCTCCTGCCGGCGCTGATCTGCGCCGTGGGCGGGTTCCTGCTGCTGAACTGGTTTTTCACGCCGCCGTTGTACCGGTTCACAGTGGCCGAACACGAGAACCTCTTCGCGCTCGTCGCCTTCGTCGGCGTCGCCGTCGCCGTCGCCACCGTCGTCGACGGCGCCGCCCGCCGGGCCCGCGACGCCGCCCGCGCCTCGGCCGAGGCCCAGACCCTCGCAACCCTCGCCGGCAGCGTCCTGCACGGCGACAACCCGCTGGACGCGCTGCTGGAACGGGTCCGCGAGTCCTTCGGCCTCACCAGTGTCACGCTGCTGGAGCGCGACGCCGAGCACGCCCCGTGGCGCATCGCGGCGACGGTCGGCGGACAGCCGTGCACCACACCGTCGGACGGGGAGAGCGAGGTTCCCATCGACGACGACGCCGCCCTGGTGTTGCGCGGGCACCCGCTGCAGGCCGCCGACCGGCGCCTTGTCGAGGCGTTCGCCGCCCACGCCGCGATCGCGCTGCGCCAGCGCCGCCTCGGCGAGCAGGCGGCCGCGGCCGGCAGCCTCGCCGAGGTCGACAAGCTGCGCACCGCCCTGCTCTCCGCGGTCAGCCACGACCTGCGCACGCCGCTCGCCTCCGCCAAGGCCGCGGTCGGCAGCCTGCGCAGCCCCGACGTCCACTTCTCGCCCGAGGACACCGAGGAACTGCTCGCCACCGCCGAGGAGTCCCTGGACAAGCTCACCCGGCTCGTGGAGAACCTTCTGGACATGTCCCGCCTGCAGGCCGGCGCCCTTGCCATGACCCTGCAGGCGGTCAGCGTCGCCGAGGCGGTGCCCCGGGCCATCGACGACCTGGGGCCGCTCGGCGCCGGCGTGCGCGTCAGCGTTGCCGACGACCTGCCCGAAGTACACGCGGATCCTGCGCTGCTCGAACGGGTGCTCGTCAACGTCCTGGCCAATGCGGTCCGCTACAGCCCGCCCGGCAACCCACCGCTCATCGGCATCAGCGAACACGCCGGCCTGGTCGACGTCCGCGTCATCGACCACGGTCCCGGCATCCCGGCCGCCGACCGGGAGCGCGTCTTCCAGCCCTTCCAGCGCCTCGGCGACCGCGACAACGCCACCGGGGTCGGCCTCGGCCTCGCGCTGTCGCGGGGCCTGGCCGAGGCGATGGGCGGCACCCTCACCCCGGAGCCGACGCCCGGCGGCGGACTGACCATGACCCTGACCCTGCCCATCGCCGACCTCGCCGACGCCGTCCGGGCCGACCCCGCGCTCCTCACCTATCTCGACCATCCAGCCGTCGGAAAGGCGGAGCGATGAACCGCACCCGCATCCTCATCGTCGACGACGAACCGCAGCTGCTGCGCGCGCTGCGGATCAACCTGCAGGCCCGGCAGTACGACGTGGTGACCGCCGGCGACGGCACGACCGCGCTGCGCGCGGCCGCCGATCAGCACCCGGACGTCGTGGTGCTCGACCTCGGGCTGCCCGACCTCGACGGGATCGAGGTCCTGCGGACGCTGCGGGCCTGGACCCCGGTCCCGGTCGTCGTGCTGTCCGGCCGGCTCGGCAGCAGCGAGAAGGTCGCCGCGCTCGACGCCGGCGCCGACGACTACGTGACCAAGCCGTTCAGCGTGGACGAGCTCCTGGCCCGGCTGCGCGCGGTGTCGCGCCGCCGCGCCGGACCCGAGCCGGCCCTCTCGGCGGTGCGCGTCGGAGACTACGACGTCGACCTCGCCGCGCACGACGTGCGCCACGCCGACGACCCGGCTCGGCGCCTGCACCTGACCCGCACCGAATGGCGCCTGCTGGAGCTGCTGCTGCGTAACCCGGGCCGGCTGGTCGGGCACCGGGAGCTGCTCGCGCACGTGTGGGGTCCCACGTACGTCGAGGAGAACCACTACCTCCGCCAGTACATGGCCCAGCTGCGGCGCAAGCTCGAGTCCGACCCGGCCCGGCCCCGGCACCTGCTGACCGAGCCGGCCATGGGGTACCGCTTCCAGCCCTGAGGGCCCTCACCAGCCGGGCGTCGGCCGTCTCGTCGAGCAGCAGCTGGGCGGTGGGGGACAGGCGAGCGCGGCACGGCACGGTGGAACGCAGCGGTCCGCACCGCCGGGGCGGCGCCGGCGACGGCGTTAAGAATTCGTCAAGACCCTTGCCCCGGGCCACGCGCGTGCAGATCATCGGTCGACCGAGGGCACCGGCCCGCGGCTACCGGGAGAGAAGGCCACCGTGACCAGCACCACGCAGCCGGCCGGGCACGGTACGGCGGCCCGCGACACCGCGCGGCTCGCGCTCGTGGTCGGCGCGCTCGGCGTCGTCTTCGGCGACATCGGCACCAGTCCGATCTACACCCTGCAGACCGTGTTCGCCCCCACCGACCCGCACCCCGTCCCGGTCAGCCCCGACAACGTCTTCGGCGTCGTGTCGCTGGTCTTCTGGTCCGTGATGATCATCGTGACCGTGACCTACGTGCTGCTGGCGATGCGGGCCGACAACGACGGCGAGGGTGGCATCATGGCCCTCATCACCCTGCTGCGCCGACGCAGCGGGCGGCAGGGCCGGCGCGCCGCGGCCGCACTCGCGGCGCTGGGCATCTTCGGTGCCGCGCTGTTCCTCGGGGACAGCATGATCACCCCGGCGATCTCGGTGTTGTCCGCGGTCGAGGGTCTCAAGACGGTCGAGCCGTCGCTGGCCGGTGCGGTCGTGCCGATCACCGCCGTGATCATCCTCATCCTCTTCCTGGTGCAGCGGCGCGGCACTGCCGCAGTCGGGCGGGTCTTCGGCCCGGTGATGATCCTGTGGTTCGTCGTCATCGGTGCCTGCGGGATCGCCGGAATCACGCGGTACCCCGAAATCCTCAAGGCGCTCTCGCCGACCTATGCGATCGGCTTCCTGGCCGGGCACTTCGGTGCCGCGTTCTTCTCCCTGGCCGCGGTCGTGCTCGCGGTCACCGGCGCCGAGGCGCTCTACGCCGACATGGGCCACTTCGGCCGCCGCTCGATCACCCGTGCCTGGCTGTGGCTGGTCTTCCCCGCCTGCGTGCTGAGCTATCTCGGGCAGGGTGCCCTCATCCTCAAGGACCCCGCCAACATCGAGGGCCCGTTCTTCCTGCTCGTGCCCGGCTGGGGGCGCCTGCCGCTGGTCGTGCTGGCCACCGCCGCCACCGTCATCGCCGCCCAGGCGGTGATCACCGGTGCGTACTCCGTCGCCGCGCAGGCGGCCGAGCTGGGCTACCTGCCGCGGCTGCGGGTCGCGCACACCTCGGAGTCGCAGATCGGCCAGATCTACGTGCCGTGGATCAACTGGCTGCTGCTCGTCTCGGTCCTCACCCTGGTGTTCGCGTTCCGCAGTTCCGTGGCGCTGGCGTTCGCGTTCGGTATGGCGGTCACCGGCACGATCACCATCACCACGCTGCTGTTCTTCTACATCGCCGCCCGCAGGTGGCGCATTCCGCGCTGGCTGCTCATCGCCGCCGCGGCCGCGTTGCTGGCCGTGGACCTGCTGTTCGTGGCGGCCAACCTCACCAAGTTCGTGCACGGCGCCTGGCTGCCGCTGCTCATCGGCCTCACCGCGTTCACCGTCATGACGACCTGGCAGCAAGGCCGCCGCATCGTCACCGCCGAGCGGCAGCAGGAGGAAGGGTCGCTGCGCGAGTTCGTCGATGAGCTGCGGGCCGACCGTTTCCGGCTCGCGCGAGTGCCCGGCACGGCAATCTTCCTCAACCGCGGCAAGGACACGACGCCGCTGGCGATGCGCGCCAACGTGGAGCACAACCACGTCCGGCACGAGCACGTGCTCATCCTGGCACTGCAGACCGAGCCCGTCCCACGCGTCCCGCCGGCCGACCGGATCACCGTCGACAATCTCGGCTACGGAGACGACGGCATCATCCACGTCACCATCCGGTTCGGGTACATGGACACCCCGGACGTCCCGGCTGCCCTGCGCCTGCTCGACCCGGCCACGACGGAAGGCCCGCTCCAGCTGGACACGGCGTCCTACTTCCTGTCGAAGATCGACCTGCGCCGTGGCGACCGGCCGACGATGCCCGGCTGGCGCAAACGCCTGTTCATCGCCACCTCATACATCACCGCCGACGCCGCCGAGCACTTCGGCCTGCCCCGCGACCGCACCGTCATCATGGGCTCCCACATCGAGGTGTAACCGGGGATCGCGGCGGCTTCGAAGAGCCGGCAACGGCAGGGGAGTGCATTCCTGCGGAATCGCGGGCACTGGATGCTGTGGATGGTGGCGGCGACCTCGCCCACCGAGTCGCCGTGCTCGCTCTGGTCACCCGATACCTGGACACCCAACTCGATGCCCGCTCGGATTTCGCCCCGACCGTGTGCCCACCACGGCTGTGGGCACCGATCCGGTCCGGTCCGGCCCTTGGTGGTCATCGCCGCAGGCCGCCGCCTCGACTGGACATCCGAATGTCCAGTCGAGGCGCGAAGCCGGGCGCCGCCGAGTCTATCCCCCCATCCTCGGCGGCGCCCGGGGTCGTCAGCCGCTACGCCGAGATGCTGTACGCCTCGCCGTACACGTGCCAGTTCAGCGGCGGGTCGAGGTTGAAGTTGCGGTTGTTGAGGAACACCCGCTGCTCCGTGTCGACCCGGCTGGTTTCGCTGTGCGCCGGCTCGGTCTTCATCTCCGCGACCCGCGCGTCGAGGAAGGCGTTGAGGTAGGTCGCCTCGTCACCGCCCTGCGCCGGGGTCGACGCCTGGGCCATGGCGGTCGCACGGATGCTGCCCAAGCCGCCGGAGCCGTGCATGACGAGCGCGTCGTAGTAGATGAACTGGCCCAGCGCGCCGAGGCCGTCGGCCTTGGCCTGGTTGACGGCGGGGTTGAAGTACACCCGGTCCCGCTCGTCGTCCTGGGCCTCGGTGAACTGCGGGTCGGCCGCCGCGGTCTTCCAGTCGTTGGTGAAGTCCGGGTCGAGCCCGTCATGCGAGGCGCTGCCGTTGACGCTGCGCAGCGCCGGCAGGTACTTCGCCAGCACGTTGCCCGGCACCCGCTGGGTGTAGAGCTCGACGAGATCGAGCAGGTCACCGGTGCCGGAGCAGAAGCCGATGATCCCGGCCGTGTACCCGCGGCCGTCGGCGATGTCCTCGATGTACTTGTACTGCGCCCTCCAGTCCAGCGAGGAGTTCTCCGCCGAGGACACCAACTGCATGGCGATGTCCTTCTTGTGCGGTTCGGACAGGTCCCCGCGGGGCGAGGCCGCCCGGCGGCTGATGCCGCTGGTGGCCGTGGCCGCCTCGGCGCTGTTCACGACGAGGGCGGTTGTCATGGTGCTGGCGGCGAGCAGGGCCGCGGCACCCAGGCTGACCAGCCTGAGGGAGTGTTTCACGAGCGCCTCCGAAATTAATTGATAGGCAACCTGACTGACAGATAGTCGGATCGGATCGCCTTCGATGTCAAGGGTGAGGACGGTGGCCGCCCTTCTGGATCATGGCTGTCGGGCGCTCGCCTGATGCCGGCGGTGCCATTGTGACCAGCGCAAACGATGGGCGAGGTCGCGCATCGGCGATCAGGCGGCGGATCTCGTTGACGGTCAGGTCGATCAGGTCGGCGGCGTGGGTGCCCTCAAGGGCGACGATCCATTCCATAGCCAGGCGCGGATGGGTGTGGGTGCAGGCGGTGGCGCTCGATGTCGAGCTGGAGGCTGACGCCATCACCAGGGTGAGGCGGCCGGGGACGGCGACCGCCCGGCCTGTGAGCGGCGGCGTGTCCGCCCTGGAGGGCGTTGACAGCTCGCGTGATCGCCCTTACCTTTCTCGCAACTGTTAGTCAGTCTGCCTATCAATTGGAGGCGTCCGTGGTTCTCGGTGGCCCCTCCAAGCTGCTCAAGGCGCTCAACGAGGCCGCCGCGCTCGGGCACCTCTTCGAGCATGGCGAACTCACCCGGGCCGAGCTGCGTGGCTTGACCGGGCTGTCCAAGCCCACCGTTTCGGAGGCGATCCGGCGGCTCACCGAGGCCGGGCTCGTGGCCGGGGTCGGGTGCAAGACCGGGCGGCGGGGGCCGAACGCCGAGGTGTACGCGGTGCGTGCCGACGCCGCGTATGCGGTGGCGATGTCGGTGCGCGGCCCGGCGCCGGCGCTGACCGCCGCCCTGTACGACCTGCGCGGCGTCCAGCGGGCCCGGCTCGAGGTGCCCGTGGACTTCACGCGAACCGACCCGGTGAGCGTGGTCGACGAGACGGTGGCCGCGTTGTGCGAGGTGGCCGGGGTGAGCCGCGAGCCGGTCGCGCACGTCCAGCTCGCCGTGGCCGGCGCGTTCGACCCGCGCGACCGGGTGATCCACCACGTCGACGTGCCCGGGTGGAGCCGGCCGGGGCTGGTCGACGATCTCGGCGCGCGGCTGGGCACGGCGGTCGGCGTCGACAACGACGTCAACCTGGCCGCGCTCGCCGAGCGGGCGCACGGGGCGGCGCAGGAGGCCGACGCGTTCGTGCTGCTATGGATCGGCGACAGCGGCCTGGGCCTGGCGATCGACCTCGGCGGCTCGGTCGGCGCGGAGCCCCATCAGGTCAGGCCGGCGAGGTCGTTGCTGCGCGGCGCCCGCGGTGGCGCCGGCGAGATCGGCTATATCCCCGTCGGTGACGGTGATTTCCATGATCTTGTCGGTCCTGACGCGGTCCGGGCGCTTGCCGCGCGGTACGACCCCCGGGGCGAACTGCTCAAGGAGTTCGCGGGTCGGATCGTGCTCGGTCTCGCGGCCGTGGTCGCGGTTCTCGACCCGCCGCTGGTCGTCATCGGTGGTGAGGTCGCCCGGGCCTACGGTGCACCGCTCGGTGACGCTGTCGCCAAGACCATGTCCGACGCCGCGCCGCTGGAGACGGTGATCGCGGTCAGCACCGTCGACGGCGACGCGCCCCTGCTGGGTGCGGGCGACGCGGCGGTGACAGCGGTGCGCGAGACCCTGCTCGCCGCGCTGCGTCAACCCACCCCCTGAATGGTCAACCCACCCCCTAGAAGGAGTTCCCCTTGCGTCGTCTCGTTGTGCTCGTCGCGGCCGTCGCGTTGACGGCCGCGTGCACTCCGGCGCCGAAGGACAAGCCGATCGCCGACCCCGGCGCGGACGTGTCCGGCACCGTGGAGTTCTGGCATTTCCTCACTGGCCGGGAGGCGGAGGCGATCAACGCGGTCGTCAAGGACTTCCAGGTCAGCCACCCGAAGATCAACGTCGTGGTCAAGTCCGGCCAGGACGATTCGAAGATGACTCAGGCGATCGGCGGTGGGCAGGGTCCGGATGTCGGGCTGTCGTACTCCACTGACATCGTCGGGAAGTTCTGCTCGTCCGGTGCGTGGCTTGACCTGGCGCCGTACATTGCCCGGGACAAGGTGTCGATGGACGGCTTCCCGGCCACTGTCAAGCAGTACACGGAGTTCAAGGGCAAGCGCTGTGCGATGCCGGTTCTCGCCGATGCCTATGGCCTGTACTACAACAAGAGGATGTTCGCCGAGGCGGGCATCTCCGGGCCGCCGAAGACCCTGGAGGAGTTCGCGGAGGACGCGAAGAAGCTCACGAAGCGTTCGGCGGATGGCACCATCACGACGGCTGGGTTCTTGCCGCTGTTTGGCTTCTACGAGAATGCCCCGTCGCATTTCGGGCCGATGGTCGGGGCGCAGTGGCTCAAGTCCGATGGCTCGTCGGCGATCGGCGGCGATCCGGGCTGGCCGCAGTTGCTGCAGTGGCAGAAGTCTCTTGTGGACTGGTTCGGGTACGACAAGCTGGAGGCGTTCCGGGCTGGGCTCGGCGATGAGTATTCCGACGCGAATGCCTTTCAGAAGGGGCAGGTGGCGATGGCGATTGACGGGGAGTACCGCATCGCGTTCGCCAAGGATCAGGCGCCCGGCCTCGACTTCGGGGTGGCGCCGATGCCGGCGTCCACATCGGACCGCTACGGCGCCGGGTACGTCACGGGCAACGTCATCGGCATCTCCAAGACCGCCAAGAACCCCGAGGCGGCGTGGGAGCTGATCAGGTACCTCACCACGGACACCAAGGCGATCGTCAAGCTGGCCAACAGTCTGAAGAACATCCCGTCCACAAAGGACGCCCTCGCTTCGCCGGATCTCAAGCTCGACGGCGAGTTCAAGACGTTCGTGGACATCTTCAACAACCCGAAGACCACGACCACGCCGCCGTCCTCGGCCGGCCCGGCGTACCAGGAGACGTTCCAGACGTTCTGTGGCAGCTGGCAGAGCGGCAAGGTCGGTGACCTTGCCGGAGGCCTCACCGGGGTCGACAAGCAGATCAACTCGCTGCTGCAGCTGGGCGGCTAGGGATGCCGCAGAAGCTGCGCCACCGGCTGACCGTCGCCTCGTTCATGGCGCCGGCGGCGGTCGGCATCGTGGTGTTCTTCGTGTACCCGTTGCTGTCCGCAACCTACTTCTCGTTCACGAAGTTCGACCTGCTGACCCCCCCAGAGTGGGTGGGCCTGCGCAACTACCAGCACTTGTTCGACGACACGTTCCTCGCCACGGCGGCGCAGAACACCCTGTGGTTCGTGATCGTCATGGTGCCGGCCCGGATGCTCGGCGGACTGGCCAGCGCCCTGCTGCTGACGAGGCTGCAGCGCGGCAGCAGCGTGTACCGAACGATCTTCTACCTGCCCGCCCTGGCGCCCCCGGTCGCCGCGACGCTGGCCTTCGTGTACCTGCTCAAGCCCGGTGTCGGCCCGGTGAACACGGCGCTGTCGCATCTGGGTGTCCAGGGGCCGTTGTGGTTCAACTCCCCGGACTGGTCGAAGCCCTCGCTGGTGCTGCTCGCGTT